>NZ_DBHIXS010000003.1:0-245366 GCF_057270515.1 Pseudoleptotrichia sp.
AGAAGTCCCTCAAGCACCTGTTTACCTGCATTTCTTAACTGAGCGGTAACTTTTGAATTTGGATTTTGCTGATTTTGGTACTGATTTAAGGTTAAAGTCATTCCTATTATTACCATTTGGTCATATATATATTTTTTATCACTGTCACTCATTTTATCAAAGTCATCTACACCTTGAAGCACTGTTTTTAACTGATTTTGCATAGGTTTCATATAATCATCATTCAGACTTACATTGTTATATGCCATATATGCTCCTGCTATTGCAGCTGCCATTCCTGTCGACAAATCATTTGTAGGCATTCCTACTGAACGTGCTACCTGCGGGAAAGAATCCTGAATTTTTTTCAGATATGTTCTTGCTTCCCCTCTCTGTTTTGACGGATAGTTATTAACAAAATAATCAAGTCCTCTTGTATTTCCGTCCGATTTAAAAGTAATATTTGCTTTTGTTGTTTTTGGGGCTGTAGTTGAAGTTGCTGAACTTCCCGTTGTTTTTGTAGTTGTTTTTTTAGAATTTGATTTTTTCTTTGAAGAATAATCTCCTTTTCCAATATGCTTTATTGTTTGTCTACTAAGTAAATAATGTCTTGTAGTATTTATCACATTGTTTGTATAGTTAAAAATGTCTGACGTATCATAATAAAATGCCTGTGCAGGCTGTGATACAAATACTCCCGCTCCAATAACTGCCGCAACAAATAATTTTTTTAAATTTACTCTCATAATTTCTCCTCCTAAAATTTTTATTTTTTTTATTAAACCTGTTTAAAAACTTTATATTTATTTCTGACAGAAGGGCTTTTAGAACGAACCTTTGCCGATAAAAATAAATATTATTAGACAGGTTATTTTTACTTTACAATTTAATAGTACACTAATTAGATTAAAGGAACATTAGAATTTTTTATTTTTTGAATTTTTATCAAATAGTTTTCTCTTTCCTATCAATAAATTTACACCAAGGCCCACAAGAAATATTACATCCAATAAACCTATGGAAAAATAAGCATAATAAGTTGGTAAAAATTCTTCACCTCCTGCTGATGAAACTAAATATTTATACGATATTAAAGATATTAGTATTTTTAATATTACACCAATTATTGTTAAAATTATCAAAGCCTTTTTTCCTATTCCTGCTTTTGCATAAAAATATGATAAAAATATATTAAGCAAAATTAATATAAGATTTTCCGAGTATATACCTCCAATCATTTTCAAATTACTTAAAACTGATACTTCTAATACAGCCAGAAAAAATAGTACTAGAATATTAAAACAGAGCAGATGAATAAAATACAGGCTTCCAAAAAATATTTTTTTCATTTTTCCTCCTAAATCATACATTAATTAATCAGTTATTTTTCAATTTTATGATATATAATTCTGATTAAAATAAAATGATAATTTTTACTTTACTTTTTTCTTTTCTTTTCATAGATATAAAACCCGGCTGCGAGAAATATAATTGAAGATAATAAAAACATAAAATTATTAGATTCGCTTTCTCCATACATTTCCTCATATCTTTCTCTATTCCTTTTTTCCTGTTCTCTTGCATTTTCGAGTCCTTGATTAGCCATCCATTGTGCATTATAATCAATAAAAAAACCATAAGCCTGATTTGAAATTCCAAAACTTAATGCTACTATTACTATTAAAAATATTTTTTTTATTTGCTTAACTTTCATAATTTCTTCTCCTGAAATTTTTTCTAATTTTATTAAACCTGTCTAAAAACTGTATATTTATTCCTGACAGAAAGGCATTTAGAACGAACCTTTGCCGATGATATAGTTTAAAAATAAATATTATTAGACAGGTTATTTTTACTTTAGAATTTAATAGTACACCAATTAGATTAAAGAAACATTAGAGCTTTTTATTTTCTATTTATTTTTTGATACTTTTTTAAATACAAGATTACTCTCAGGAACTCCGATATAGAGAGTCTGCTCGTTATCCATAAGCGTTATTACATCAGCATTACTTAAATCATATAAAAAATCTTTATCACTGTCGCTCAGTTCACTCTCTTTTTTCAGCAGATTGTTCAAATTATCTATTTCAAAAGAAATCCTGTGATTTTTTAAGAAATATTTTCCCGAATATTTTTTTCCATTTTTTCCTATTATGACAACATTTCCTTTATCAAGTTTTATTGAAATTTTACTGTTTTTAAGTTCAAGCCCTGCAATATTTACAAGTGTCCATTCATTAGCCATTATTTTTTTCTCAAAATCTTCGATATTACTAAAAAATGAAAATCTGTCTTTATATTTTTCTTTAGAATATTTTTCCATAGCCTTTAGCATGAAGCTGTCCCCTTTTTCAAAGCTGTTTTTCAAAAAATCGGGAATATCCTTTCTGTATATGAGATATACAGTTTCATAATTTTTGTTATCCACATAGACAGGATAATAGCCGTAATCAGAATTTCCTAACGACAGCATAGGCGAAAGAATTGCTTTAACTGTTCCATTTTTGAGATTCTGCACCATAATATTACTGTCCTTATATTCAGTTGCTTCGAAGACAGTATAAGTGGGAGAATGCTCCATTTTTCCAGCAAATTCCTTATCAATCTCATCGGATACACCCACTTTTAATATATACCCCTTGTCTATTATGTCTTTTGGTTTTCCGCAGGAAATGAATACAATTCCCAGAAGCATAAAAATCAGAAATCCTCCTAATTTATTAATTTTCAGCATATAGCTTCCTCCTTTTTAATTTATTATTTTTTCACCATATATTTTCTCCCTTATTAATAATAATTAGATAATGAAAACATTTACTTTTGAAAGTCTATGATATGATTTTTTCTCTATTACTAAGAATAAGATAGCGAAATATTTAGATTTTTTTAGTTCCCTTTGTTTCGATTTTCGAAATTTCGAATATGTTTTTATAATACATGAATTAGATTAAAATAAAATGAGAGTTTTTCATTTTTACAAATTTTTTATTTAAAATTTTTTGTATTATACCGTCATTTTCATTTTTATTCAATAATAATAAAAAAAGCACTTTCTAAAAAAGTGCTTTTCATTTTATGGTTTTTATTTTACGATTTTTATATGATTTCTATTTTGATATTATTTTTCAAATACTATTTCACACTGCCAAACAGATCATTTAATGCTTCACTCATTGTAGGATGTGTAAATATCATATCTTTCAGGAATGTATATTTCTGTTCAGCTTTCATTGCCGCAGCCACAACGTTTATCATCTCATGGGAAGTGTTGCATAACAATGTACAGCCCAGTATTTTATCTGTTTTTGCGTCTATCACCGTTTTTAGCAGTCCGTCCGTTACACCTTCTATTTTTGCTTTCGGGATTGCCATTGCTTCAATTTTTCCTGTTTTTACTTCATATCCTTTGGCAACAGCTTCGCTTTCAGTCATTCCTACCCTTGATAATGGCGGATTTATAAATACGCTGTAAGGTATCACATTTCTGTCGTTTACGGTTCTGTTTCCATTTCCGTAAACATTATCCCTGATTATTCTGAAATCATCAAGGGAAATATATGTAAACTGCAATCCTCCTTTTACATCTCCCATTGCCCATATATTGTCCGCCGTAGTTTTGAGTTTATCGTCAACTATAACTGCTCCTCTCTCGTCTGTCCGTACTCCTGCCGCTTCGAGGTTCAGTCCCTCTGTATTCGGTTTTCTTCCTATTGCCACGAGAATAGCATCGGCTTCTATTTCAGCTGCTCCTTCTTCTCCCAAGACTTTTATGTATCCTCGGTTATCTCTGTCGGACACTTCATCTATTTTTGATTTCAATAAAAATTTTATCCCTTTTGCCTCAAGTATTGTTTTCACTCTTTGGGCAATTTCTTCATCTTCTTTCGACAGCAGTTTTTCAGCCGTATCGATAACTGTAACTTCGGAGCCGAATTCGGAATACATTGAAGCAAACTCAAGTCCTATATATCCTGCTCCTATTACAGCAAGTTTTTTGGGCAACTCTTTTAATTCCATAATTGATGTACTTGTATATACGTATCTGCTTTCCTTCAATCCTTTTATATCAGGAATTATAGTAGTCGACCCTGTATTTATAAATATTTTCTCTCCCTCTATCTGTTCATTATGACCATTATTCTCAATATTGACAATGTTTTTTGAAACAAAACTTCCGACTCCGTCATATACTGTAATTGTATCTTTTGTAGCAAGCATTTCGTAGTTTTTTCCTCTCAAAGCTCCTATCAGAGTATTTTTATTGTCAATACTTTCGGTATAGAATTTTTTTCTATCTTCAAAACTGCTCAATCCTTTATCTTTTAGAACTTTTGTACTGTTCACAAGTTTTTTTGACGGAATGCAGCCTATATTTATACATGTACCTCCGTACATTTTATCGGATTTTTCGATTAATGCTACATTCTGACCTTTTCCTGCCAGAAATCCTGCCAAAGTTTTTCCGCCTTTTCCAAATCCAATTATTATGGCATCATATTTTTTCATTTTATCCTCCTCATTTATTTTTTTACAAAATCTTTATGGGCTTGTCTCATAAGGTAGAAAAAATATCTTAATTATAAGTTATATATATATTCTGTTATTTTTATAAAATCAATGAAAATGGTATTTTTAAATTCTTTAAATACATGATTTTATGTTAGAGAGTTTATTTCTAAATTATGAGATGACCTCGTCATTATAAGTAAATTTACTATTTTGAATTCCCTGATATAAATTCATCATTATGAATTTACCATTTTGAATTTATATTTTCGTATAATTTATTGTATCATATTTTTATTGTTTTGTACATACAATTTTTATAAATTATTTTATAGTAAAACTGCCATAATATCGAACTAATAACTTATTACGAACATAAAACATCTATAATTTCCTATTTTTATTTTAAAGCAGTTAGTTGTATAAATTCTTATTTACAAAAAAGAACTGTTTCAAAAGAAAAACAGTTCTAATTTTTGTATAATATTTTTATAAATTAGAAATACATTGTATTTTATATCTAAAATTAGAGTCCTAATTCTTATATAATGATTTTATAGCTAATAAAATTATTTATTTGTCATAATATATTTTATTATTATTTTCTTTATTATTACCTGCCTTAATTGTTACTAATAATTTTCAGGGAACAAAATTCTTTCCACTCCCTCAATAATTATGTGTAAAATCATCATATGCACTTCCTGTATTCTGTCGGAAGTTTCTCCCGGAATGATAAATTCGTAGTCGCACATACCTTTCATTTTTCCGCCGTCTTTTCCTAACAGACCTACGGTTTTAAGTCCTCTTTCCTTAGCTGATTTGACTGCTTCTATAATATTTCTTGAGTTTCCCGAAGTGGATATTCCGAAGAAAAAATCTCCTTTCTGCCCGAAAGCTTCCACTCCTTTGGCAAATATAAAGTCAAATCCGAAATCATTCCCCACACAGGTAATGTGCGAAGAATCGCTTATACTTAAAGAAGGCAGTGCCTTTCTGTCTTTTCTGAAACGACCTGTAAACTCTTCAGCAAAATGCATTGCATCACAGTTGCTCCCTCCATTACCTGCTATCAGTGATTTATTTCCATTTCTGTATGCTTCTGCCAGTTCTTCCGAAATCTTTACAGTTTTTTCAATATTTTCATCATTTTCAACAAAATTTTTTACTGTTTCATATGCGGTAAAATATGAATTTTTAATATGATTTTTCAACAAGACTATCACCTCACTATTTTTTTTCTGTGAACATTTCTCTGTTTATTTTATAATTTTCTAAAAATTCCACAAACTTCGTAATTCCCTCTTTGTCTTCATTTTCCCTTATAAATACTATCTGAAACTTATCTTCGGATTTATCAAAGCTGTGAATTACTTTGAGAGTTCCTTTTCTTATTTCCTCATATACACTGTAATAAGGGAGTATTGCAAATCCCAAACCATTTTTTATAAGATTTTTCATTGTTTCAATACTTCCGTTTATGGATATTCTCTTATCCAGATTAAACCCTATTATCTTTTCAAATAAATCCAAGTATTTATTTGTAAGCATTGTATCCCTTTTCAATAAAGGAATATCCATTAATTCTTCATAATTCCTGATTTCATTCCCTGCCACTACTACAAAAGGATACTCTTCAGTTTCTATTACTTTTATTTCCTTATCTTCTATAAAATATTCCTCCATTAATGCCACATCTACAGTTCCCTCTTTCAGATGTTTCACAAGGGATTCCTTGTTTTTTATGTAAAGGTCAAATTCTATTTCGGGATTATTTTTTGAAAATTCTATCATTATTCCCGGCAAGACAGGTTCTCCTATATTATGAGTAGCTCCTATAGAAATTTTCCCTTTTTTATATTGCAGGATTTTCTTCATTTCATTTTCCATTCTTGAAATTTTTTCAAAAACATCCCGAGACATTTTGAAAAGCTCTTTCCCTGCAAAGGTCAATTTAAAGTTTTTTGAATTTCTTTCAATCAGCTGTAGTCCCAAAGTGTATTCGAGCTTCTTTATCTGTATGGATACTGCCGATTGGCTTATGTACAATTTTTTTGCAGCTTTTGTAAAACTCTTTTCATTACATGCCTCAAAAAATATTTTTAAATGATGTATATCCATTTACTTCTCCAATCATATATTATATTTATAGTATTATATAACATTCATAATCATTTGTCCAGTATATTTTAAAAAGAAGTTTTGTTTATCCTTGATATAATTGTTCCGATTTATAAGTGCAATCTCTTTTTAAATTCATGCTTGTATGCCTTATACGTATATCTGAGCATCACATTCAGAACAAATAAAGGTACCGAAGCCCAAATCGACCATGACAGCCTGCGGCTTATTATAAATTCCAGTATAAGTAAAAATACTCCTACAAAGAATAAGAAAAAATTCATAATTTTTATTCTGTCTTTTTTATGTTTATCCCAAACAAATGAAAAAACAAAGGCTACAAAATAATATGCTCCTACAATGGGGATACCTGTTCTCAAGCTCCATGTAAGTTCCTTATTTCCATAGTCCAATATAAGGAAATAGACTGTCAATCCTATAAATATAAGAAAAAGGTTCTGTCTCATTGTATGAAAATTAAGCAATACGAATAACATCAGGTCAAAAATCAAAATAGAGGGAATGGCATAATATCCCCACTTCATATGTCCGTATATAATCATATTTTGAAAAAACACTTCAAGTATTGATATTATTGATATTGTAAAAAAAGATAGAAATACTGCTTTTTTCACTTTTTTTATTTTCAATTCATATAGATTTATATTAATTATGGGATATTCGGGGTCATAGACTATATTTTCATTTTCGTTATTTTCCATTTTTATGACGGGAGTTTCACAAAGCGGACATTTTTCATGATAATCGTCCAGCTCGGCTCCGCATTTTACGCAATACATACTGTCGCTCCTTTTTAGATTTTTTGTTTATCTCAATTACTTTTTTAATCATATTTTCTATTTATTCTTACATTTTCTAATTATTATAATATCTTATTTCGGATCTATTTTTGATTAATTAGTTTATTATTCTGATTTTTTGTTCATTCTTATTTTTATAATTATTATCGTATCTTATTTTCGATCTATTTTTAGTTAATTAGTTTATTATTTTGATTTTTCGTTTATTCTTATTTTTATAATTATTATCGTATCTTATTTTGGATCTATTTTTGGTTAATTAGTTTATTATTTTGATTTTTTTTATTCTTAATTTTTTGATTATTATCGTATCTTAACTTATATCTATTTTTAATTAATTAATTTATTATTCTGTTTTTTTTATTCTGATTTTTTATTTCATTTTATTTCGTTATTTAATTATATTAATTCCATTTATATTAATTTTATTTTTCCTGATTTTTGCTCAATTATTTTATTTTCTATTTAGTAATTCACGGATATTTTAGCCCTTATTCCTCTTTTTCTCAAGTAAATAAAGTAATCTCTTTCTATTTCATGATTTGTAGTCAGATTTCCGAATGTCAGATAGACTTTTTCATCATTACTTATAATTCCTATTTTTATTTTACATCTTTTACTTGGAGGCGGTAAAAATCTGTATCCTTTTATATATTGAAAATATTTTTCGTCCATTTTCAAAATTCCGAGATTTGAAAAGCCTGTAGTATAGCCTTTTTCGCCATAATAGTCAAATACAAAAGGATAAAAAATCCTTTTTATGAAGTAAGGAATTGACTTTACAAAAATATTTCTCATAGGATTTATAGCTTTATAAATACTTTTATAAAATTCTTTCTTTGTTACTTTCATTTTAAAATAATTTTTCAGATATTCAATAATCTCTTCAAGGCTGTAACTGCCTAAACTGGGGTCGATACTCGGAGTTATATTTATAAAAAAATTTCTGTAAGTCTTTTCTGAAAATATTTTCCTCAAATCCACAGGAACTCCTATTACAATCTGTTTTCTTATATTCGGATATTTATCAAGGAGAACCTTAAAATATACTGCCAGAAGATACTTCCCTACAGTTGTATTATATTTCTCGCTTTCTTTTTTTATACTCTCTAAAGCTATTTCTCCCGTCGTTATATGATACTGACCTTTTTCCAATATTTTTATCGGTAAATGGAATGCCGATTTTATAGTTTTTTCTTTATTTACTTTTCTCATATATTTACTATATAAATCTACATAATCCACATTTTCGGAATTTATTATATTTTCTTCCGATTTTACGGACTTATTATTCTTATCTATATCATCTGTATTATTTTTATTATCTAATAAAAAATCATCGCTATCTTTATTATTATCTATGTTATTTTTATTATTTTCTAAAAAACTGTCTCTATTATTACTTTTACTATTATTATTTTCACTGTCTTTTGGAACTTTTGAAAAATCATTATTATCTTTATCATTATTAGCATTATTACTATTACTTTCTAAAAAACTGTCTCTATTATTATTTTTATTGTTATTGTTTTCACTGTCTTTTGGAACTTTTGTAAAATCATTATTATCTTTATCATTATTAGTATTATTGCTATTATTTTCTAAAAAACTGTCTCTATTATTATTTTTATTGTTATTGTTTTCACTGTCTTTTGGAACTTTTGTAAAATCATTATTATCTTTATCATTATTAGCATTATTACTATTATTTTTTAAAAAATCATCATCTTTATTATCATCATTATCACTGAAATATTTTAAATTTAGATATTTTTCAGTCAAGTCCTTTAAAAATTCTGCCGCTCCTACTCCGTCAGTGAGAAAATGGGCAATTTCCACAGATATTTTTTTTCTGTAATAAATTATTCTCAAAGGATTTTTCTTTTTTATATCTGTACACGGATAAGTGTTTTCAGGCTCTACTTGAAAATTCTCCTTTTTATGCTGTAAATAATTCCAAAAAATTCCTTTTTTCAGCTCGGAATTATAAAAAGGGTACTTTTCCTGCAAAATCAGAGCCGCTTTTTTGAGCAGTCCGACATCTATTTCTTCGGACAGCAAAACGGACAACCGAAAACAAGTTGTCCTTCCCTCGCTTATTATTGATGAATAAGTTTTCGCAAAAGCGTCAAGTTTATACCATTTTTTCTGAATTTTCTGTGTTTTCATTTCTGTTCCTTTTTTCATATCCTGAAATCTCTAATACTTAAATAATTTGAGGATATTTTATTTTTTCAAATTGTTCCGATTTTCTCTATTATGCCGATATGGAAAATTTTTCTAAATTAATTATATCTTATTTTTCTAAGAATATTCCAAATTTCAAAATAATTTCAGATTTTTCTATTCTGAAAGATATTTTATCATTGCTTCATATCTTTTTTTAGCTTCCTTATGACCCTCATTATAGACATTGGTCAGTTTTTCCCTGTTTTTTTCTATTCTTCCGAGATTTAAAGGTTTTTCAGGCTGAATAATAAATACATTCCCCTTTTTTTCCTGCTCATATATGTACTCAAGAGTTTCATTATACCTTGAAAATCTTGTATTCATAAGTTCTACAAGTTTAGGATATTTTTTATATCTTATTGCCGAAATTTTCCCCAGATTACTCTGTTTTTTACGATAATTTTTATCCCTTGTCATTATTATAATATTTTTCGTATTACCGTTTTCTATGGACTTTTTTATAGGTATAGCGTCCGATATACCCCCGTCAAGATAAAGTTCCCCGTCAATCTTTACCATTCTCGAAAGAAAAGGCAATGAACTCGAAGCCCTCACATAATCTACATCTTTTTTCATATCTTTGACATAGGGATATTCGGCTTCTCCTGTCCGACAATTAGTTATAACCGCTTGAAATTCAGTATTTCCTTTGAGATAAGTTTCATTATCAATAGGGTTCAGCACATCAGGAATTTCTCCGTAAACAAAATCCACCCCGAATAAATCCCCTGTCTTAATCAAACTGTAAAAGCTGCAATATCTTTTATCATCCAGATAATCCACTGATACGTTATATGCCCTTTTATGCTGTTTGCACAAATAGCTGCACGCGTGGCAGGCTCCCGCAGATACTCCTATACAGCCGTCAAATTCTATATTTTTTTCAAGGAAAAAATCCAGTACCCCTGCTGTAAAAATCCCTCTTAATCCTCCACCTTCGAGAACTAATCCGATTTTTTCATTTTTTATTTCTTTCATATTAGTTTCCTCTTTTCCAAAATTATAGCCTTATTATATCACTTTTTGTGGAATTTTCACAGCTTTTTTGCTATAATTATAAGAAACGGAGGGGAAATTTTTTTAAAAGGAAAAAAGAATATGGATTTTAAAATACACTCAAAATTTCAGCCTACAGGCGACCAGCCTCAGGCAATAGATAAAATTGTGGAAAATATTGAAAACGGAATTACTGACCAGATACTTCTCGGAGTAACGGGGTCAGGAAAAACTTTTACCGTGGCAAACGTAATAGAAAGGATAAACAGACCTGCATTAATAATGGCTCCCAATAAGACACTGGCTGCCCAGCTGTATAACGAGTACAAGCAGTTTTTCCCTGAAAATGCTGTAGAATACTTTGTTTCCTACTATGACTACTACCAGCCCGAAGCGTACATAATGCAAACTGATACTTATATAGAAAAAGATTCTTCTATAAATGATGAAATAGACAAACTGCGTCATGCGGCAACAGCAGCCCTTTTAAATCGTCGCGACGTCATAATAGTTGCATCGGTTTCAGCCATATACGGTCTGGGGTCTCCCGAGGCATATAAAAAGCGTTCCATTCCTATCGATGTGTCCACAGGTTTTGACAGAAACGAACTTATAAGGAGGCTCATTTCCCTCAGATACGAAAGAAACGATATAGCCTTTGAAAGGGGAAAATTCAGAGTGAAAGGCGATGTTCTCGACTTGCACCCAAGCTATCAGGATACAGGGTACAGATTTGAATTTTTCGGAGATGATTTGGAAAGCATTGCTGAAATCAACACTCTCACAGGACAGAAAATAAGAGAAATAAAAAGACTGACAATAATGCCTGCCACTCACTATTTATCCACCGAAGATTCTGAAAAAATGTTTGAAAGTATAAAATCGGAATTACACGACAGAATAAATTTTTTTGAAAAACAGAACAAGCTTCTCGAAGCTCAGAGAATTAAGCAGCGAACTGATTATGACCTTGAAATGATAGCAGAAATCGGATATTGTAAAGGTGTAGAAAATTATTCCCGATACTTGACGGGAAAATCGGAGGGAGAAGCTCCCGACACGCTTCTCGATTACTTTCCTGATGATATGGTAGTCTTTCTTGACGAATCACACATATCAGTTCCCCAAATAAACGGAATGTACAAAGGAGACAGGGCAAGAAAAGAATCCCTTGTGAATAACGGTTTCAGATTGCCAAGTGCTTTTGATAACAGACCTTTAAAATTTGAAGAATTTTTTGCCAAAGTACCTCAAGTGGTCTATATTTCCGCCACTCCCAGCGATTATGAACTGGAACATTCAAAAGATGAAATAATCGAACAGCTTGTAAGACCTACAGGCATTGTAGAGCCAAGCATTGAAATCAGACCTACAAAAAATCAGATTGACGACTTAATGGACGAAATAAAAATAAGGACTGCAAAAAAAGAAAGGATCTTAGTTACCACCCTTACGAAAAAAATGGCTGAAGAGCTGACAGACTATTATTTGGAATATGGAATAAAGGTAAAATATATGCACTCGGACATTGATACGCTTGAAAGAACTGAAATAATAAGAGGACTAAGAAAAGGAGAATTTGACGTATTAGTCGGAATAAACTTACTGAGAGAAGGTTTGGACATTCCCGAAGTTTCGCTCGTGGCAATCCTTGAAGCCGATAAAGAAGGATATTTACGTTCAAGACGTTCACTGATCCAGACAATGGGAAGAGCCGCAAGAAATGTAGAAGGACACGTCATTCTTTATGCCGATACTGTTACAGGCTCTATGAAAGAAGCTATTGACGAAGTCGATCGTCGTCGTAAAGTTCAGGAGCAGTACAATATAGACAATAATATCAATCCTAAATCTATCGAAAGGGAAATAGCCGAATCTATCGTAGATTATGAAATTATAAAAGAAGACAGTGTGGATAAAATCAAAAAAGACTATAAAAATCAGGCTGAAATTGAAAAAGAGATTAAAAGACTGGATAAAGAAATCAGGAAAATGGCTGAAGAGCTTAATTTTGAAGAAGCCATAAAACTCCGTGATAAAATGAATGAACTGAAAAAACTGATATTGGAATTATAATCAAAAAATGGTTATTAAAAGATAAAAGAAAAATAATTTGAATAAAAATATTCCCTTTATAGTTTGATTTTTTTATCTTCAGAAAAAACAAAAAATAAGAAACATAAAACAAAAATATTTAAGGAGCAGAATAAATGAGAATATATTATTATCCGACGTGCAGCACATGCAAAAAAGCATTGAAATGGCTTGATACAAACAAAATAGGTTATGAAAAAAGACATATAGTGGACGCTAAACTCACTACAAAAGAAATAGAAGACATTTACAGAAAAAGTGGACTTCCCATTCAAAAACTGTTTAATACAAGCGGAAGAGTTTATAAAGAGCTGAATTTAAAAGATAAGCTGAAAGATATGACCGAAAAGGAAAAACTTGAGCTACTTGCCTCCGACGGTATGCTTTTAAAAAGACCTGTCTTAGTAAACAGGGCATTTGTATTAATCGGTTTTAAAGAAGAAGAATACAAAGAAAAACTGTTATAAAGAACAGAAAAATCAAATAAAAAAATCATAAAAAGAGGAAAGAAAATGGAACAGACTATATTTTCAGTCAGTGAAGTAAACAGAGCTGTAAAACAATTTCTTGAAGGGACTTCCACTTTTAAAAATATATACATTCAGGGTGAATTGTCAAATATTACATACTATCGTTCGGGACATCTTTATTTTACATTGAAAGACGATAAGGCAAGTGTAAAATGTGCGATATTTAAGTATATTTACAAAAACATTCCTACAGACCTGAAAGAGGGAGACCACGTAAAAATAATGGGCAGTGCTACTGTGTATGAAGCAAGCGGCTCTTATCAGATAATTGCCGAAACCCTTGAAAAAACCAATAAATTAGGGTCATTGTTTGAAAAACTGGAAATGCTGAAAAAAATGTATCTTGAAAAAGGCTATTTTGATGACGCTAATAAAAAGCCACTTCCTTTACTCCCGGTAAATATTGGAGTAGTAACCGCTGAAACAGGAGCGGCTATAAGAGATATAATAAATACTGCCCATAAAAGATTTAAAAATATAAATATTTACCTTTATCCCGCAAAAGTTCAGGGAGAAGGCTCTGCCACAGAGGTTGCTTCAGGAATAGAATTTTTCAATAAAATGAAAAATGAGGAACAGCTCTGTACAGATGTCCTCATTGTAGGACGGGGCGGAGGAAGTATAGAAGATTTATGGTCTTTTAACGAAGAGCCTGTAATTGAAGCTATTTTCAAATCAGAAATCCCTGTAATATCAGCAGTTGGACATGAAATTGATAATTTACTGTCAGATCTGGTTGCAGATAGAAGAGCTGCTACTCCTACTCAGGCTGCTGAAATATTAATTCCTGTAAAAGAGGAACTGATAAATAATCTGACAGTCAAAAAAAACGCTGTAAACAGATTATTACTGAACAAAGTAACTTTTATGAAAAAAGAACTGAAACAAAGAAAGAACAATTATTACATTAAAAATTACATAAGCATTTTAAATGAAAAGAAATTTCAGCTGATCGAAAAAGAACAAAGAATTACAAAAGCACTCAAAAGGATTACCGAAAGAGCGGGAGAACAGTTTGAATACAGAAAAAAAAGATTTGAAAAAATAAACCTGAAATCATTGCTGGACGAAAAAAAAATCTATATCGGCTCTCTCGAAAAAAAATTGAATATCAGAATAAAGGAAATATTAAAAGAACTGAAAAACGAACTTCAATTAAAATCTGCGAAATTATCCAAATATTCCACGTCCGATATACTGAAACAGGGATATACCATAACAAGAAAAAATGGAAAAGTAATAACGAGAGGAATAGAGTTGAGCAAATCGGATATTATTGAAACACAATTTTCAGATATGAAAGTAAAAAGCTCCATTAAGTAGTTTGCGAATAAATACCATTAAAGATTTTATTAGAAAAATGATACGCTGCAAAAAATGAATATCAAGGAAAGGAGAATAAAATGACTAAAAGAAAAAATTATCTCTCATGGGATGAATATTTTATGGGTATAGCATTTTTATCAGGAATGAGAAGCAAAGACCCGTCTACTCAAGTAGGGGCATGTATTATCGATGAAGATAAAAAAATAATAGGTATCGGTTACAACGGTTTCCCAATAGGAAGTTCCGACGACAATATGCCTTGGGATAAAGAAGGAGATTTTCTCAATACAAAATATCCTTATGTTGTCCATGCCGAGCTGAATGCCATTCTTAACAGTATAAAATCTCTTAAAAACTGTATTCTTTATGTAACCCATTTTCCGTGTAATGAATGTGCAAAAGCCATTGTTCAGTCGGGAATAAAAAAAGTGATTTATTTTTCTGACAAACATAAATCACTTGATTCTACAAAAGCCTCTCAAATAATATTTGAAAATGCCAAAGTGGAAATGCAACATTTAAAAATGGATAAAAAAGAAATTCTTTTAAAATTTGAAGATTAAATTTCTCCCAAATTTTTTAAACTCAGGAAATTATATAAATTTAACTTGATATTGTTGATTAAATCCCGACATTTAATCCGTAAGATTTAAAAATTTCTTCCACTTTTTTGATTTCTTCCCTTGACGGAGTTTTGACCTCGGCAAGTTTATACTCTTTTCCTACTTCTTTCCATTTATATGCACCCATTTGATGAAAAGGAAGAATATCCACTCTGACAATATTTTTAAATTGAGAAACAAATTTTGCCCATTCGTGTAAATCTTCTTCATCATCTGAATATCCCGGCACTAAGACATATCTCACCCAGACAGTTTTATTTATATCCGACAGATACTGTGCAAACTGTAAAGTATGCTCCAGACTGACCGATGTCAGTTTTTTATATTTATTCGGATTGATATGTTTTATATCCAGCAGGACTAAATCCGTCCATTTCAAGACTTCTTTTACTTTATCATTAAACATATATCCCGATGTATCCACAGCCGTATGTATACCCTCTTTTTTGCACAACTGAAATAATTCCATTACAAATTCAGGCTGGATTAAAGGTTCCCCTCCTGAAACAGTAATTCCTCCTGTTCTAATAAATCCTTTTACTTTCAGGACTTCTTTCATTACTTCCTCGGGTGTCATCATATATTTTTTATCTTTCACGTTCCATGTATCAACATTATGACAATATAAACATCGAAGCGGACACCCTTGTAAAAATAGGACAAATCTTATTCCCGGTCCGTCCTTTGTACCGAAAGATTCAAAAGAATGTATATACCCTATCATAATCACTACACCCTATTCTTAAATTTTATAGTAAATAATGCCGCTCAACATGCACTATCAGAACAGTCAAGCGGCAAAAACTTGTAACAATATATTTAAAATTACAGCTATTAGAATTTATTTGATATTGTTCTGTTTATAACATCCAGCTGCTGTTCTTTCGTCAACTTGACAAAGTTTACAGCATATCCAGAAACTCTTATTGTAAGTTGAGGATAATTTTCAGGATGTTCCATTGCGTCTTCAAGGAGTTCCCTTCCGAATACGTTTACATTCAGGTGATGTCCTGTTTGATTAAAGTATCCGTCAAGTAATCCTACAAGATTGCCTTTTTTCTCCAATTCATTTTTACCCAATGTTTCAGGCGTTATTGCAAATGTATAGGAAATTCCGTCATTTGCATCTTCAAAAGGCAATTTAGCAACTGAAGCAAGGGATGCTACAGCTCCTCTCGTATCTCTTCCGTGCATTGGATTTGCTCCCGGTCCGAAAGGTGCTCCCGCTCTTCTTCCGTCAGGCGTATTTCCTGTTTTTTTACCGTATACGACATTTGAAGTTATAGTCAGCACTGATTGAGTAGGAGTTGCGTTTCTGTACATTTTATGACTTCTTATTTTATCCATAAATACTTTTACAACTTTTACTGCCAATTCATCAGTTTTATCGTCATTATTTCCGAAAGGAACGTAATCTTTTTCATTTATATAGTCAACGGCGTCTCCGTCCTCATCTCTTACTATTTTTACTTTTCCGTATTTAATTGCTGCCAATGAATCCGCTATTATTGACAATCCTGCTATTCCAAAAGCTTCAGTTCTTCTTATGTCCACATCGTGTAAAGCCATTTCCAATGCTTCATAAGAATATTTGTCGTGCATATAGTGGATAATATTCAATGCTTTGACATAAGTTTCAGCCAACCAGTCTAACAGTTTATCAAATTTTTCCCAGACTTCATCATATTCAAGATAATCTCCTTCGATTTTAGGGAATTTTCCTTCAGGAGTAACCTGCATTTTTGATTTCTCGTCTTTTCCGCCATTTATAGCATAAAGCAATGCTTTAGGTAAATTTACCCTTGCTCCGAAGAACTGCATTTGCTGTCCTATCGTCATAGGAGAAACACAGCATGCTATTCCGTAATTATCTCCGAATTGAGGTCTCATAATATCATCATTTTCATATTGAACCGAGGAAGTATCTATGGAAACTTTCGCACAGTATTTTTTCCAAGTTTCAGGGAGACTTTCACTCCATAAAACTGTCAAGTTAGGTTCAGGAGATGTACCCATATTGTATAATGTGTGTAAAATTCTGAAACTGTTTTTTGTTACAAGGGATCTTCCGTCAAGTCCCATTCCTCCGATTGATTCAGTAACCCATACAGGGTCTCCCGAGAACAGTGCATCATATTCAGGAGTTCTTAAAAATCTTATCAATCTCAGTTTCATAACAAAATGGTCCATAAATTCCTGAGCTTCTTTTTCAGTTATTATTCCTTCTTTCAAATCTCTTTCGATATATATGTCAAGGAATGTAGAAACTCTTCCTATACTCATTGCAGCACCATTTTGGTCTTTAGTAGCTGCAAGATATGCAAAGTAAGTCCACTGGATTGCTTCCTGTGCAGTTTCGGCAGGTCTTGAAATATCATAACCATATGCTTCCGCCATTCTTTTCAATGCTTTTAATGCTTTAACCTGTTCAAATATTTCTTCTCTCTGTCTTATAATATCCTCTGTCATTTCTGCAGGATCATCGTTTTTGAAAAGCTGTTCCCTTTCAGCAATAAGTCTGTCCAAACCATAAAGGGCAACTCTTCTGTAATCTCCGATAATTCTTCCTCTACCGTAGGCGTCAGGAAGCCCTGTTATTATCCCTGTATGTCTTGCTTTTTTTATACTGTCCGTATAAGCTGAAAATACTCCGTCATTATGAGTTTTTCTGTATCTTGTGTAAATTTCCTCTGTTGCAGGATCCAACTTATATCCGAATGCTTCCAAGCTGTTTTTTACCATTCTCAGTCCGCCATTAGGGAAAATAGCTCTTTTTAAAGGAGCGTCAGTTTGAAGCCCTACTATTTTTTCAAGGTCTTTATTGATATAACCCGCTCCATAGGCGTCAATCTGTGAAGGAATTTTAGTTTCTGCATCATAAATTCCTCTTTCTCTTTCAATTTTGAACTTTTCCTTAAGTGAGTTCCACAATTCTACAGTAGCTTCCGTAGGTCCTTCAAGAAAGCTTTCATCTCCCAGATATTCCGTATAATTTTGTTTTATAAAGTCGGTAACGTCTATTTTCTCAGTCCAGTTACCTCCTTTGAAATCTCTCCATGCGTCCATAGCCTTGAACACTTCCTTTCTTTAAAACATAACTTTTTATTTATTTTTATTTTTCTATTTACATTTTTATTATAACTCATTTTGTCAAGAAAATCAAAGGTTTTTTTAAAATTGTTACTTTTTTCTCATTTTTTCAATTTTTACTTCAATATACTTTCTCAAAACTTCTTTTATTTCAATATTTTCAGGAATTAAAACTAATAATAATTGTTATTTTTTATAGTTATAATAATTTTTTATCATTATTTTTAGCTTAGATATAAATATAAAATGTTTATAGTATATTACGTGATTTTTTTCTTTTGTATTCTATATATAATTTTATCTATTATATAATAAATCTGATTGACAAATAACATAAAAAAATGTAAAATTTTTATTATATATTTTTTTCATACTTAAATTGTTTAAACTTATTTTTTATATTTCAGAGTATTTTTTAGTATATAAAATATAAATTATAGCTATATATATAAATTTATTATATATATAAAATTAGAAAATGAAAGGATAAATATGGCAAAAAATCTTGGAGGAAACTTGACTCCTTTTTCAATTTTCATAGGAACTGTCGGCACAATATTAGTTGCAGCAAGTTCTTTTTACGTCGTTTTAAAATTCGGTGCATTACCGTGGCCGACGATAATGGTTACATTGATATCAATATCGACATTGGGCATTTTTGGCAGAAAAGATTCGGGAGAAATCACCGTTACTCATACTATTATGAGTGCAGGCTCAATGGTTGCAGGAGGTGTAGCTTTTACAGTTCCCGGCTATTTACTTTTAGGAGGAAACCTTAATAATATCAACAAAGTCTTGTTCCTGATTACCGTACTTATAGGGAGTGTTTTAGGTGCCGTTCTCTCTTTTATTTTCAGGAAAAAACTTATCGAAGAGGACAAGCTTGAATTTCCTATAGGAGAAGCAGCCTATAATCTTGTAAAATCAGAAAAAAACAAAAAAAATATGAAAATTGTAACTTTAGGAATGCTTTTCAGCACGATTGTGGCAGTTCTTAGAGATTACAGTTTCAGAAAAGGAAAAGCTCCTTTTATACCTACAATATATTCCATAAAAAACGGTCTGTTCAGCTTCTATGTTTCTCCGCTTCTTTTAGGGATTGGATATATTTTAGGATTTATGAATACTTTCATATGGTTTTTAGGCGGAGCTGTTACTTATCTGATTGCAAAGCCTCTTTCAGTTTATTACAACTTAAAAGATTTTGATATTATGAAAAATAGTTTCGGTATGGGATTTGTTATCGGGATAGGTGCTTCGGTTATATTGAAAATAGTGCTTTCCACAACAAAAGCTAATAAATATAAAAAACGTAGAAATGACGGAACAAATATAAAAGTTATACTTGGAATTTTTTCGGTAATAAGCATTGTTCTGATTTCCTATATTTATAAACTACCCCTATTTTTATCACTTATATTGATACTAATATGTATTTTATGTACTGTTATCGCAGGATATACAACAGGAAAAACAGGGATCAATCCAATGGAAATTTATGCAATTATATCCATTCTGATAATTTCCTTTTTCAATGTAATGTTGAATGGACTTGATATAGGAGGAATAAAATTTTCCACTAACATCAATCTCCTCGTGCTGTTTCTGCTTGCATGTATAGTCGCTGTCGCCTGCGGTCTTGCAGGAGATATATTAAATGACTTTAAATCAGGTTTCAGAATGAAAGTCAGTCCTGTGGAGCAGTTTATCGGAGAACTGATTGGTGCGGTTGTAAGTTCCTTTGTCGTAACTTTTCTGTTTTTTATATTTTTTGACGTATATAAAAATATAGGACCTAAAGAAAATTCCGAACTCATAGTATTACAGGCTTCTATCGTAGCATCAATAATAAAAGGGATACCTTTTATAAATATATTCTGGACAGGACTTGGTATCGGATTTATCCTGAATATGCTGAATATACCTGTACTGACTTTCGGAATAGGGATTTATCTTCCTTTTTATCTTACATTGCCGGTATTTGCAGGAGGACTGATAAGCCTTATATCATCACGTATATCCGAAAAATTTTCTTCAAATATGCTTCTTTTTTCAAACGGACTTATGTCGGGAGAAGCTATTGTAGGAGTTATTTTATCAATACTCGCATACATTAAGTTATTTATATAATTTGTATGTTATAATATTTTAAAAATAACTAAATAAGGAGGATAAAGATTATTTCGGAAATATCTGAAAACAATCTTATTAATAATATGATTTTAGGATTTGATGTAGGAAACACACACATTGTACCTGTTTTTTACAGTTATGACGGCAATATCAAGGCTTCTTTTCGTATTCCGACAAGTTTGTCCTTTACGGAAGACACTTTATTTGCCACGTTGAAAACTTTGGCAGAAAATAATAACATTAATATTTATGAAGTTGAAGATATAGTAGTTTCTTCAGTAGTTCCGCATATTAATGAGCTTTTTGAATATCTGGGACAGAGCTATTTCAATGTTCAGCCCAAGTTTATTTCCCTTGATACGGTAAATGATGAGATTAAGTTACTCGACGGAATGGAAAGGGGACTCGGAGCAGACAGGATAGCCGATATTCTCGCTGCGAAAAAGCTTTTCCCTGAAAAGGAGCTGTTAATTATTGATTTCGGCACAGCCACTACTTTTGATGTTATAAAAAACTCCACTTATATCGGAGGCTGCATACTTCCGGGAATTGAGCTGTCCATAGACACCTTATTCAATAATACGGCTAAACTGCCTAAAATTAAATTTACTAAACCCGATACCGTTTTCGGTACTGATACGGTAACACAGATTAATGCCGGAATATTTTATGGAAATGTTGGAGCCGTAAAAGAGCTTATTTTCCAATATAAAAAAGAAATGCCCGCAGCTTATATAATTTCCACGGGAGGACAAGGCAAAAAAATATCCGAATATATTTATCCTGTTGATGAGTATATTCCTCAACTTGGAGAAATAGGGATGTTCGAGTTTTATAAACTTCATAAAAAATAACTGATTTTATTTGTAAAATCTGATTTAAAATTTAACTGATAAAGGATAAGAAATGGAAACGAAAATAAATTTTTTAAAATTTCTGTTTAAGTTTTTCTTTACTGTTATCATTTTGGTAATAGTAACTTTCATAGGATTGAAAATAACTAAAATGCTTTTATATCATCCCTATACTGTAAAAAAGTTCGGTACTTTTGACGGTAATAAAGATTTTATTGTTATTTTCCACGGAGTATACGGAAAATCCGAGACTTTGGAACCTATTGCCAAAGAGCTGGAAAATAGAGGATATTCAGGTATAAATATCCAGTATCCTACTACTGACGGAACTATTGAAAAACTTTCCGAAAAATATATTATTCCGAATATCGAATTTATATCACAGACAGTAAAGAAGTCAAATATCGAAAGAAAGAAAAAAGGACTGCCTGAAATAAAAATAAATTTTATTACTCATTCTATGGGGACAGGAATTTTGAGATATTATCTGAAAACTCATAAATTGGATAATTCGGGAAAAGTGATCTTTCTCTCTCCTCCTGCTCATGGAAGCGAATTATCGGATAATCCTGTGGCTGACGCTCTAAAAAGCACTTTAGGAGAGTCCGTTGCACAGTTAAAAACTTCCGATAACAGTTTTATAAACTCATTGGGAGAGCCTGACTATCCGTGCTATGTAATGATTGGAAACAAATCAAGTAACTTTCTCTATTCTCTCATAATTCCGGGAGTGGATGACGGTATGGTTCCTTTTAAAACTTCAAGACTGAATAACTGTAAATACAGGGTAATCGAAAATGCCACTCATACGAGTATTTTAAAAGATAAAAGAACTATTGACGAGATTATAAAATATCTTGGAAATTAATAAAAAACAATTCCTATATTTAAGCTCAAAACAGGTTCAGGAATTATTTTAAAATATATTGAAACAAAAAGAGGGTGTTTCATAAGTCAAAAATAATTTTATTAATATAAATATTATATATTTTTAAAAATCAAAATACATTATTTTTATTGGTTTTATATAAATAATAAAATATATAAAATTTATGATTTAGTAATTTTATTTACCTTATGAGACAGCCTCTTTTATTTTTTTCCTGACATACTTAACATAAATTTTTCTCTATGTTTTATACAATTTATACTATTTTCATCAGACTGTCCGCTACTAAATCAAATTCTTTTTCCCTCAAAGTCCTCATATCGAGAATAATGCTGTTTTCCTTTATACGTGTAATTATAGGGATTTCCTCCAGAAGAAGTAATCTTTCTATCTCTGTGGAAGTTTTTTTATTATGAGTAAGTTTTACCGCTATACTTTTCAGATAGCTCGAAGGATAGCTTCCGCCTCCTACTTCTGCCCTGTCCTCGATTATTTCGGAAATAAAGTCGGATTTTTTTATAATTTCGGTAAATTTTTCCGCTTTTTCTCTCAACTCCTCTTCTGAAATGGAAATCATTCTTAATGTAGGTATTTCTTTTAAGGCTGTTTTTTCATCAAGATAAAGTTTTAAAGTTGCTTCCAATGTGGCAATAGTCATTTTATCCACACGTAATGCCCGTGTGAGCTGGTTTTTTTTCATCGCTTCTATATATTTCTTTTTCCCGACTATTATCCCTGCCTGAGGCCCTCCAAGCAACTTATCCCCACTGAACGTAACTATATCCATACCGCTGTCAAGAACTTCCTTTACTGTAGGCTCATAAGGTAGTCCATAAGGAGTAAAATCGACGAATTGCCCGCTACCGAGGTCATTTATCGCTATCAGTCCGTTTTCATGGGCTAAATCAGCAACTTCCTTATTACTCACGGCTTCCGTAAATCCTGTTATTTTATAATTGCTCGTATGTACTTTCAGTAAAACCGCTGTATTTTCATTAATAGCATTGATATAATCTTTTAAATGTGTTTTATTCGTAGTTCCTATTTCACAGGAAACTCCTCCGCTCAGCTTAATAATCTCAGGAATACGGAAAGCACCTCCGATTTCTACAAGTTCTCCCCTCGACACTACTATTTCTTTCCCTTGGGTCAACGTATTGAGGGTAAGCATTACGGCAGCGGCATTATTATTTACCACAAGTACATCTTCAGCATCAGTCAGACGTTTAATAATATCTATCAGATGACTGTAACGGCTTCCACGTTTTTTTTCATCAATATTAAATTCAAGATTTGAATAATTAAAAGCTATCTCCGTCAAATTTTCCTTTACTCTTTCACTTAAAAGACTACGACCGAGGTTAGTATGTAAAATAGTCCCTGTAGCGTTTACAATACGTCTTAAAGAAAGTTTGTCCTTATTTTTCACTTCCAGACATAATTTTTGGACTATTTCATCCATTTCAGGAACTTCTTTCAGCTTTTCCTGTAAAATATCATTTTTTATATTATCCACTTCTTTTTTCACAATATCCTTTACAAATATTTCAGGATATTCTTCCAAAAGCTCTTTTACTTTATCTGTCATTAGAATTTTATTGATAGACGGTATTTTTGATAACAACTGTTTCATATTTTTCTCCCGATTATATATTTTCTGCTATTCTCTTTACTGCATTTACTGCATAGTCCACTTCTTTTTCAGTATTCATACTTGAAAAAGAAAATCTGACTATGCCCTGTTTTTTTGTTCCAAAATGTTCATGTATCAACGGAGCACAGTGAGTTCCCGCTCTCACAGCGATATCATATTCTTCAGCCAATACTTCAGCTATATCTCCCGAAGGTATGCCCTTAAAATTCAGAGCAACTACAGCTGTCTTAGGTTTTTCAAAATTTCCGTAAAATTTGAGATATTTTATATCTTTTAATTCATTATAAAATTTTTGAGCAAAATAAATTTGTTTTTTATACAGGTTTTCAATACCTTTTTCATTAATATATTTTATACCTTCTGCAAGTCCTGAAATACCTAGGGTGTTATATGTTCCCGCTTCAAGTCTTGTAGGATATTCGTCAGGGTGTTCCCTGTCAAAACTGCCTATTCCGCTGCCTCCTACGTTATATTTTGAAATTTTCAGATTTTTATTGCCTATACATATACCGCCTGTTCCCTGAGGACCGAACAGACTTTTATGTCCTGTAAAACAGTATACGTCTATTTCCGATTTTTCAACATTCACAGGTATTACCCCGGCAGTCTGTGAACCGTCTACCACGAGCAGTATTTTATGCTTTTTGCAAATCTCCGATATTTTTTCAAGATTGACAATATTTCCCGTAACATTTGATGAATGGGTTACTGCAAATAATTTTGTATTTCCCTGAATATTTTTTTCTATTTCATCATAAATTACAATACCGTCTTCATCACTGTCTATAATAGTATAAGTTACATTTTTCTCCTCTGCTGCCTGATAAATCGGTCTTAATACTGAATTATGCTCCATTTTTGTAGTAATTATATGGTCCCCTTCTTTTAACAGACCTTTTATAGCGATATTTAATGCTTCAGTAGAATTATTTGTAAATATTAAATATCTCTCATCTTCCAATCCAAAAAAATCCGCAATAGTTTTCCGTGCTTTATATACTTCCATAAAAGCATTATTGGCTTCTTTATAACTCCCCCTTGAAGGATTTGCATAAGCTCCTGAAAATAAAATATCATAAACTTTCTTAGCCACATTTTCAGGTTTTCTGAGAGATGTAGCTCCGTAATCAAAATAATATGACATAGAGTATTTATCAGCATTTAAGCTAATGTCCTCCTCTCATTTGAGATATTTTTATCCATTTTTCAGTTTTTTATTTTTCAAAAATTCTTCAATTCGTCTTAATATTTCTTCTTTTTTCTTCTTTATATTTTTTATTTCTCTGATATTTTCTATTTCCCTAAAACTCTGTAATCTTCAACCCTTTTTGTTATTCCCTGCTTGTCCATATACTCTAAAAGAGGCAGAGCATATTTTCTGCTTGAACCTGTCATATCACGAAATTCTGCAAGGGTCATTTTACTATTTTTTTCAAAATGCTTTAAAACTTTATTTTTTGCTTCTTCAAATATTTTCATATGGACAGCAATATCCTCATTTAATATTATCACAGTATCTCCCGCCATGGAACTCAACAATTCGCTGACGGCTTTGCTATTCTTCGTCAGCTCTTTTATGTTAGGCGGTGTAAATTTACTGTTTAAAAGCGTTTTTTCAATATATTCCTTTTCTTTCAGCTGTTTTGCATCATATTTAACTTCAAAATCATACAGTGAAATAAAATTATCCTGTATTTTTAAAATTTTATTATTTATGAGTAAGTCAATTATAGCAGCCAGCTCTTTCTGATTTATTTTAAATTTTGAAAACAGCTCCGCCTTGGACATACCTCTTTTCAGTCTGAATTTTTTATGATAATCTTCGACTAAAGCAGTCAGTTTATCCCTGATATCTTCATATTTTTTTATATGTATATATCCCGACTGAGTTTTATAAAGTATATTTTCATCAATCAGTTCGGATAAATCGGCAGACACACTTTCAACAGGCTGTTCCAAAGTTTTTGAAATTTCTTCAGGACTGACCAGATAATTGTGTCCTGTCAAAATATAATTTGAAATCAGTTCTTTACTGTTCCCTTGAGACTGGACTTTCAGCTTATTTAAAATTTCCTCATTAAATCTGCTATGTTTTTTAGGAGCTGCATCTAAAATTATCCCTCCTCCTATTGTTATCATAGGCGAATAAGTTCTTATGATAAATTTATCATAATTCTTAACGGCTATCTCCTCTTCAAGACGTAACTGGGCAAATCCTCCTTTTCCCGCTTCAAGCACTTCACTCCCCAAAGGCACAATCCTTGCCATTACTTCGGAAGTTCCCGTATAAACACGGACTCTGTCCCATAATTCCAAATTAAAGTCGGAATTATTTATTATTTTTATTTCAGTATCAAGCATATACGTCTTAGTCAGCGTTCCCGATGTTGCCAAAGTCCGTCCTCTTCCTACGTCTTCCATTTTCACATTAGTCAGACTTATAGCCGTTCTCTGACCTGCATAAGCGGTTTTCACGTCTTCTTTATGAACCTGTATATTTCTGACTTTAGTTTTAATGTTTTCAGGATAGATTTCCAGTTCATCTCCTACTGAAACAGTTCCTTCAGTCAATGTTCCCGTAACTACAGTACCAAAGCCTTTTACCTGAAATGACCTGTCTACATTGAGACGGGCATTTTTCCCCTGCTTCATTTCATCTATGTTTTGTACTTTGCTGTCGATTTCCTTGAGAAGATTGTCTATCCCTTTTCTGCTGACGGAATCCACCTCGATTATAGGGCTTCCCTCAAGAGGAGTACCTTTTATATAATTTTCTATCTCTTCCTTTACTAATTCCCTGTAATCAGCTTCAACTAAGTCTATTTTTGTCATTACTATTATGTAATTTTCCACGCCTAACAATGACAGTATGTCGGCATGCTCCTTTGTCTGAGGCATTATCCCCTCACGGGAATCCACTAAAAGTAAGACGAGATTGATCCCGCTTACTCCCGCAAGCATATTTTTTATAAATTTTTCATGTCCGGGAACATCTACAACTCCACATCTTTTTCCGCTCGGCAAATCAAAATAAGCAAATCCCAAATTAATGGACATTCCTCTTTCTTTCTCTTCCGCTGTAGTATCGGTTTCAATTCCGCTAAGTGCCTTAATCAAGGTAGTTTTCCCATGGTCTATATGTCCGGCAGTTCCTATTATTACATTACTCATAAATTTATCTCTCTTCCTCAAGTAATATTAATGATTTTGCTGTTAAAAAATTATTTACTGAAATTACTCTTTTTCCTCGTAAAGCATTTCGACTTCCCTTTTTATCCCTTTTTTCTTTGAGTAGTACAGAGCCTTGTAATCTATATTTTCATTATCCAGAACTTTTACAAGTTCGCTAAAATTATTCCATTCGGTTTTTAGCATAAAACCGCATCCCAGAGAAATAGATGGATGAACGGGAATAAGTCCCGCATCGATTTTTCTAAATCCGCAGACATTATCTGCTTTTATCGCATCATGAGTGTTATTAAACACTACTATTCCTTCTTCTCTTTCCATTTCTCACCTACGGACGCACTACTCTGTTAGCAGTACGCATATCCTCAACGATGAAATACATATTAGACGAATTTCCTACTGCCAGTTCGACTTTGTAATAATCTATGCATGCTCCGCAGCACATTATTTCGACACCATTTTCTTCCAGTTCCTGCAATTCTTTCAGGACATGGCTTCGGGTCTTGTCTACTAACAGAGCCCCTCCATTATAGAATATTATTTTTTTAGGGAGTATTTCCTGTTCTGTCAAAGTATATATGAACGATTTCATAAGTTTTTTTCCTAATTCTTCACTTCCGTGTCCCATTATACTTTTGTTTATTACTACAACATAGCTGTCATCTTTGACTTGTAAAGCTGTTTTAGGCTCTTCGGTTTCTTCCCTTTCGAGAGTTACTCTGAACAGGTCATCTTCAGCGGCTTCACTTTTGAATTTATAATTTTTTTCTTTAGCAAAGTCATTCATTTTTTCCACGTCTTCTTCCTGAACCAGAAGTTCCACTTTACTGTCTTTTTCCAAAGCTCTTTTTGCCTGAATTACAGGGAGAACACATCTGTCATCCAATGTATTTATAACTTTAACTTCCTTTATCCCTTTACCTGATATCGTTACGATATATTCCTCATCACTTATTTTTTTTGTATCAATGTCATAACTCATCTGTTCAGCCAGTTTTGCCAAATTTTGGGTAGCAATAAGGTTATCCACTGTTGTTTCGACTACTTCATATTCTTCAAGAAGTTTTTTAGTTTCTATTACAGGCAATGGACAAGCCATTCCTTTGGCATTAAATTCGTATTTTTTCATTATTATCTTCTCCTTTGATAGTTTTTTCGTTAATATGTTCTACTAAAACAGGACTATATAATTACTGATACTATCACTGCCAATATGTCTATACTTTATCTGTCATCGGACAGACTATATTATAATTATATCTTTATCCTGTTTTTTGATGACTTTTCCTACCAGACCACTCTTTATTTCAAGTTTATTTAATTTTTCAAGTAATTCATCCGCATACTCATAAGGTAGACTTATAAGCAGTCCTCCCGATGTCTGCGGGTCATACAGCACTTCTTCGAGTGCGAAATCTTTCACTTTAAATTCGACCTTATCCTGAAGATAATTTCTGTTGAGCTGCCCTCCTGAAGTAATTATAAAATCACCTGCACAACGGTGTGCTTCAGGAAGCATAGGCACTTTTTCTCCTATTATTTCAGCTGAATATCTGCCGTCCAACATTTCCAGCAGATGCCCTAAAAATCCGAAACCTGTTATATCGGTACAGCTGTTTACAGGATAGTCTTTCATAACTTCTGCCGCATATTTATTTAATGTCGTCATCTGCTTTATACATTGAGCAAACGTTTCTTCGGAGCATGCTCCTACCATATGAGCGGAATTTATAATACTCACTCCTAAAGGTTTTGTAATTATCAAAGCATCTCCCTCTTTACAGTTGTTATTCATCAATATTTTATCAGGATGTATAATTCCCGTAACAGACAGCCCATATTTAGGAGTAGCATCGTGTATTGAGTGTCCTCCTGCGAGTACTCCTCCCGCTTCATGGACTTTTTCAGCACCGCCTTTCAATATCTGATGTAATATTTCCATATCCATTTTTTCAGGAAAAGCTACTATATTCAAAGCTGATATTACCTCTCCTCCCATTGCGTAAATATCACTCAGTGCATTAGTTGCAGCAATCTGTCCGTATAAATAAGGGTCATTAATCATCGTTGTAAAGAAGTCCAATGTCTGGATAATCGCTTTATCGTCCGATATTCTGTAAACTGCGGCATCATCAGAAGACTCGTACCCTACTATCAAATTCTTATCTTCTTTTTTAGGCAAATCTTTCAATAAACCTGATAGAGCTCCCGGCCCTATTTTCGAGTTTCACCCTCCGCAGACTATCATGCTTAATTTTTTTTCATCCATTCATGTTCCTCCTTCCAAAAATATTGTGTACTTACTGTTATCATTATAACATTTATTATCAAAAAATAAAAGTGTCTTTATAATATTAAAGAATTTTCAGACTATAAAATCTTACTTTATTAATTCTCAAATAAAAAAAGTCTAAGAAATTTCATTTTAAAATTTACTTAGATTTTTTTTAAAATTGACTATATTATAACTGACTATATTTATACACAATATACCTGTTGCCTGTATTACCGTCCATAAAAACAATATGGTCATAAAATTCATTGTATTTCATATTTTCCATAGGAAGTATATGTATCGCAAAATCTGTCTGGGTGCCGCAAAACCAGAATGTACTTTTTTCAAAATCCATAAAAGATATTCCTACGTTCCTGTTCATTTTCCAATTCATTATATTAGTTTTTGCAATAGGCAGTTTTGCTATTCTTCTGTATAATTCTTTTTTCATTATTGTCTGAGCCAGCCCAAAAATCGACCTGAATATTATAAACATCATAACCACAGGGATTATCAGATTTTCAGAGCTTGAGCTTATATAAATCTGATAGATATATATTACCCATATTCCTATCAGGATATAGGGAACCCACAATGCCAGTTTTATATATTTCAAATCATTTATAATCATTTATAGACCTCTTTTCATTAAATAGTACTGTAAATTCATATCAAGAAATTCCTTTATTTCATTTACTTTTGCAGTTTCGGCAGTCGTGTCTTTTCCCGGATTTCTGTCAGGATGTACTTCCTTAATCTTAGTTTTATAAGCCTTTTTTATCATTTCAGGAGTTATTTTTATTCCTCTGTCTATTCCAAAATATTTTAAATACTTCTCATATTTTTCCACAACATTATCAGCTGTTCCCGAATAACTCTGATAACTTCTGTATCCGCTATTTCCCGAGCTGTTTCCATTGTTATTATTTCTATTGTATCCTGTGTTTCCTCCTGCTCTTCCGTTTCCATAACCACTATATCCTGAATAGCCCGTTCTTTGCGAATTATAGCTGTTTCCTCCGTATCTTCTGAAAAATTGCTTTTCATATCTTTCATAAATTCTCGAATCTTCTTCCTTTTCGTTTAAGAAAATTCCGAAAGTTTTGCCTATCCAGTTACTTGCAAATTCCAGCAAAAATGTCATCAGAAATATTTGAATCCCCGCAATCAGAAAACTCAAGAAAAATTTCCAGCCGTCAGCCCCGAATAAGGATAATACAAAAAAAGCAAATAAAGCCAATGCTATTATAAAAATATATAATTTTAAAATAATATCCACGGCAAGTTTTGCCGCCAGACATACGCCTACCAGTAAAAACTGTACAAATCTCAATACTGTCCTCAATTTTATCTCCTTAAATCAAAATTTATAAATTTTATAACATTAGTATATCATATAAAACAGAATTTCAGAAATAAAAATATCACTTAGACAATATTTCAGAAATATTGATTAAGTGATATTATCTATTTTAAAATAATTCTATTCAAATCTGGCGGGAATGTGTGGGAATCGAACCCACCCAAGAGGCTCCTAACCCCTCACACCGGTTTTGAAGACCGGAGAGCACACCAGAACTCATCCACTCCCGTACAACGAAATAATTATACACTATAAACTATTTAAAATCAATATAGATTTTTTCAAAAATTTATTTCTTTTAACTTTATTATCATTTTTATATTTTTTACCTTATAAATCTTTTCGCTAAAGTTGACAACATATCCGTAATATATACCATAATCAGATAGCAAATAAGATAAAGTAATATTTCCGAATATTTAAGATGTCCCATGGCGAGTTTAAACTGTAACCCCAAGCCTCCTGCTCCAACAAAACCGACTATCAAAGTAGCTCTTATAATATTTTCCAGTCTATATAATATGTAGTTTATATATTTGGGCAAAATATCGGGAAAAATACCGTAAAATAATAACTGCAATTCCCCTGCTCCGTTCAAGGACATATTTCGGATAGGCTTTTCATTCATATCTTCTATGACTTCGCAGCAAAGTTTTCCCAATACTCCGAAATTATGAAGTGCCAGAGCCAAAGCTCCGGGCAGGATACCGGGTTTTAGTATAAAAACTAAAATCATAGCCCACATAAGCTCGGGTATAGCTCTCGTAACTAAAAATGCCGTTCTGCTTATATAATAAAAAGGCTTGTAATATCGATGTCTATGAAGTGTCAATTCACCATTTACAATGTTTTTTGCAGAAAACAGGACAAAAACAAGCATACCAAAAGTCGCAATTCCTGTAGCAAGTATGCTCATCTGAAATGTCTGAATACTTAGGCTTATAGCCTGTTTCCACATTTCTTTATCAAAAAATGCAGGAACTTCCTCATTTATACCGAACAGTCTACCAATAAATCTTGACAGATGAACCGTGTTTCTTGAGTCGAAAAGCTTTGACAGACTTTCGGGATCGGTTGAAAAAATATAGCTCCACGACACTGCAACTAATAGACAGAAAATAAAAAAAGAATATTTTATAAAATTTTTATCTGTATTTTTTTTCATTTATTTTATTCTCCTTCTTATTTCATAACTCCATTTATCAATAATCAAAATCATTATAATCAGAAAAAACATAAATGTCCAAACCTGATTATATTTTAAATCCTGTAAAGATATCTGTATCTGAAAACCTATTCCTCCAAGCCCTATAAATGAAAGGACAGAAGATGAACGGACTGCACATTCAAGTCTGTACATCATATAACTGAACATATCAGGAAAATTCAGCGGAAAATATCCGTAAAGTAAAGTCTGAAATTTTCCTGCTCCTGACATTTCCAGAGCAGTTACAGGCTGTTTTGGTGTTTCTATCAAAATATCTGCAAAAATTTTTCCTAAATATCCTGAATAAGGTATAGCCAAAGCAAATATCGCTCCTATAGGATTTAATCCTAACGCTGCAACAAATAGCCAAGCCCATATCAATTCGTGTATAGCACGAAAAAATCCTATAATTCCCCTCGTAACCAAAATAATAATTTTATTTTTAAAAATCACTCCCGATGCCAAAATTGACAGAGGCAATGCAATTATTAGAGCTACAGATATACTTATCAGTGCATATGCAAAAGTTTCCCAGCACGATTTTAATGCAAGTATAACAATATCAGGCGACAAATCGGGTTTCACCAAAGAAGAAAGCATGGATTTCAAAGTATTGTACCCTCCTGTATGAAAAAATCCCCTGCTTTCTTTTATACCTGATAAATTTATTAGAAAAATAAAAATCAACAGAAAAGTCAAAAATTTTCTCCTGTTATCAAAAATATATTTTTTCAGATTATCCATTTGCTTCACCTTCGTATAAATTTCTAATCATACTGTCGCTAATATTTTCGACCTTATCATCAAAAATTATTTTCCCGTATTTCATTCCTATTATTCTGTCAAAAAATTCTTTTGAATATTCTACCGAGTGCATACTTGCTATTAGAGTTTTTCTTTCATTTTTTGCCAATCCCGTTATGAGAGAAAGTACATTTTTCGCATTGGCAGGATCAAGGGAAGAAACAGGCTCATCCGCTAAAATCAATAAAGGATTTTGAACAAGCAGACGGGCAATAGCCACTCTCTGCTGTTGCCCTCCGGATAAACTTGATGTCGGCTCAAATATCTTATCCTCAAGTCCTATTTTCCTCAATGCATCCTGTGCATATTTCATATCCTGCGGTTTAAATAGTGATATAAACGACTTCCAGAAGCCCCACTCATTAAATCTTCCTACCAGAACATTATGCACAACATTTATGTTTTCGACCAAATCAAACTGCTGCCTTAACATTCCCACTTTTTTTGCAAATTCCTTATTAGTAAACTTTGATATTTCAGAATTATCAATCAGTAATTTCCCGTTGTCAGCTTTCACTGTTCCTGTAATCAAATTCATCAATGTAGATTTTCCTGAACCGCTCGGACCTATGAGTGCTACTATTTCTCCTTTGTCAATATCTATGTTTATATTGTCCAGAGCTATATTATCGTTAAATTTTTTTGTCAGATTTTTTATATTGAGTATATTTTTATCGGTCATTTTTTCCCCTATTTTACAATACCTAACGATTTTGCCACTTTTTCTATATTTTTATAATTATCATTTTTAGTAGGTATAAAACTGTCTGTTGAAAGTAAGTTCAATATTTCGGATTCTCCCGGTTTAACGCCAAGAATAGCCTGTTTTATTTTTTCTTTTGTTCCTGCACCGAATTTTTTGTCTACATCATTGATTGTCCAGTGATAATCATAATATTCAGGTGTAGTATAGAATACTTCCACTTTATTCGTATCGACTTTTTTCTCTTTTACAGCTTTATCCCAATACTGTTTATTTACAGCTCCAACTTCCACGCTTCCTGCTTCTACAAGTCCGTATGTCTTATCATGGGAACCGCTGTAAACAGGTGCCCCGTTGAAATCTTTGTCAGGATTTATTCCTGCTTCTTCAAGGAAAAATCTTGGCATAAGATGTCCCGATGTGGAACTTTCACTTCCAAAGGCAAAAGTATGTCCTTTTATATCGTTTAAATTATTTATCGGTAATCCTTTCTGTCTTATAAATACAGACTGGAATTTTTCATCACTCGGTCTTTGAGCTATAGCTTCGGCTTCAGGAACAAGAGCACGTGCCTGAACTCCTGTTAGTCCTCCAAACCATACCATATCTATATCTCCACGCTCAAATGCGGTAACTACTGCGGAATAATCCACAACAGGAACATACTCTACTTTCATTCCTGTTTTTTCACTCAAATATTTTGCAAAATCTCCAAATCCTCTTGTCAGTTCTGCTTGATCAAAATCAGGGATTGCACTTATTTTCAAAACTTTCTCTGTCCCTTTTCTTCCTACTTCTTTATCTTCTCCTTTATTCTGACATGCTGTCAACATAAATATTGCTATTAAACTTATAAGTAAATATAGCACTTTTTTTAATTTTTTAGTCACTTCTTTCCTCCTGAGTTTTATATAGATTTTATAATATATCAATTTCATAATATATTAAATACACCGAAAATTTTACATTATTACGACTATTAATACAACAATTTAGATATTTTAATTTCTTATGTTACATAAGTATTTTTTATACTGCATTTATATCATTACATTACTTTAATCAGGAACTATTTTAATTAGGACTGTTCTATAATTTTCCTATACAGATATTGTATAATATTATCCAATACAGTATTTTTCAGGAATAGCTTCTCCCGGATTTACTATACATTTCACCCATTCTTTTTTTATTTCCCATAGATTTGCCTGTATTTCCCGAGTATTCCATTCGGATATATCAAATATTCTTTTCCAGCTTTCTCTAATTCTTTTTTCTTCCAAAGGAAATTTTCCCGCATATCTTCCTATGAGAAATTCATAGGTATTGGCAAACCCTTTTAATTCCATTTCCTTTGTATATCTTTCCAAATCATTCTCATTTTCGGGAACATAGTGATAGTTTATTATGTAATCCCATTTGAAAGAATTGAAATACAATATCTCTTCATCAGGAACTTCAAGTACATAAATGACTTCAGTTTCAATCGGCTTCATACATACATCCGAACTTGGTACACACCATATCTGATACTGGACATCATCAGGTTTTCTGATTTTTTTACTTGCAGCAGCCACAAACCAGTCATATGCCCTCAAAATTGTAGGAGCAATATCTCCAAAATGCTGTCGTATGTATTCTTTTCTATTTATAAATCTTCCGTTTTTTTCGAGTATATCAAGAGATTTATTATTCTGACACGTAAATAATATGCTTTTACCATTTTTAGAATTAGGATTTTTCATAGATATACCTCTCTTTTTTCAAATTATATTTTTTATTTATATATATATTTTACCCCATATTTTTTAGTAATTCAACTGTCCAAAAGCACAACAAAAAATTTTGACTTTTTTATTTTACAGAGTATAATTAAGTTAATAACAAAATATTTTAGGAGGATAAGTATGAAAAAAGCATTGACAATCTTAACGGCAATAATATTTCTGACATTTATTGCGAGTTGCGGCAACAAAGAAACAAAAGAAGGAAAAACAACGGGAGGAAAGTCTGATATAAATGCTCAGATAAGTTTCAGCGGTTCTTCAACATTGGCTCCTGTCATAAGCAAGATTTCCACTTCGTTTATCGAAAAATACGAAACTTGGAACAAAGTAGATTCTTCATTACCCGAAGAAAATATTACCATATACGTATCTGCAGGAGGTTCAGGAGCAGGAGTAAAAGCAGTTCTTGACAATGTAGCAAATTTCGGAATGCTTGCCCGTGATATAAAAGACAGCGAAAAAGAAAAAGTTAAGGATTTGAAAGCATTTACACTGGGACTTGATGCACTTACCATTTCAGTAAATCCTGAAAATAAGTTTATTCAGTTAAAAGGCGGAAACATTACAAAAGAGGAAATCATAAAAACATTTTCGGGAGAATATAAAAAATGGAGCGACCTTGACAAATCCCTTCCTAATGAAGATATAGTAGTTGTAACTCGTGATTTGAGCGGAGGAGCTCATGAAGTTTTCCAGAAAAACATAATGAAAGATGTCAATGTCAGAGATGACGCTATTCAAGCACCTACAATGGGAGCATTGGTCGCAAAAATCATCGAAAATAAAAACGCCATAGGTTATGCTTCTTTCGGGATAACAAATCAAAATGCCGGAAAACTTATTCCTTTAAAAGTCGACGGTGTGGAACCTACTGAAGCGAATATTCTGAATAAATCGTATTATATTTCAAGACCTTTGATAATAATGAAAAGTGGAGAACTGACAAAAACTGAAAAAATATTTGTTGACTTACTTAAATCGGAAGAAGGAAAAAAAGTTATAAAAGATATGGGATTTATTCCTGTTTCAGAATAAAAGCGAGGTAAAGAGTGAAAAACATTTTCAGATATTCGATATACTTACTCACAGTATTATCCATATTTATACCGGCAGTAATGCTGATATATTTGTTTATGGAAGCCCGCCCTTTTTTTAAGGAACAGACATTATCCGATTTCATTTTTGGAAAAGTCTGGAGAGCAAGCGAACCTCATCAGAGTTTTCAAATATTCAATATTCTGTATGCAGGATTTTATATTTCGATTTTGGCTTGTATAATATCATTTCCTGTTTCATACGGAATTTCAATGTTTATCTGTTTTTATTCTAAAAATTTAACAAAAAAAATAATTATATGGACGGTAAATATCCTTTCGGGGATACCGTCCATTGTATACGGCTTTTTTGGAATGACGGTGATACTGAAAATTCTGGAAAAAACTTTCTCTCTATCCACAGGAGAATCTATTTTAGCAGGAAGTCTTATTTTATCCATAATGATTATTCCATTTTTTGTCGGAAGTTGCATTGAAAGGATAGAAACCGTCAAAAAGAAATTTGAAAAGAACTCTGACGCTTTAGGTGTTACAAAGGAATATTTTATCCGCAAAATAGTTTTCAGAGAAACGAAATTTTCAGTAATGACAGCATTTTTACTGGCATTTGCAAGAGCAACAGGTGAAACAATGGCAGTTATGATGGTAATAGGAAATTCTCCCCAGTTTCCACGTATCCTTACAAAAGCTGAAACTGTGCCTGCTCTGATTGCTCTGGAAATAGGAATGAGTGAAGTTGGAAGCAGACATTATTCCGCATTATTTGCTTCCGCTTTTGTATTGCTTATTACCGTATTGATTATTAATATAATATTTTTTATTTTGAATGGAATAAAAAAAGAATATATGAAAAATTAAAAATTATAGATGATTATATTTAAAATATACAATTAATCATAATTATAAACTATGATCATAAATTTTATTACAAAACAAGAAAAACATATATTGAAAATTATGTATAATTATATTTATAAAGTTAATAAAAAAACAAGGAGAATATATATTGAAAATTAAGGATTTAATTATAAAAATATGGATTTATCTTTCAACAGCCATTGTCTTTTTTATTATTTTCAGTATAATTTATTTTGTAATATCCAAAGGTATCAGAGAGATAAATTTAGATTTTCTGTTAAAAAACCCTGAAGGTATGCCCCTCGGAAGCAAAGGCGGTATTAAAAATGCCATTATCGGTTCTGTTTTTTTAATGTTTTTAGCTATTATCTTTTCTGTTCTTCTGGGAATGGGCTGTGCAGTCTACAATACTGTTTACTGTAACTCAAAGATTATTAAAATTGCAATTCGCCTAATAATTCGATGTATATCTTCGATACCGTCTATCATTATCGGGTTATTTGTATACGGATTTTTTATAGTAACTTTTAATATACCGAGAAGTATGCTGACCGCTGGAATTTCACTGGGGATTATGGTTTTCCCGTTTGTGGAGATAAGGATTGAAAAAAGTATTCTGAATGTGGACAGACTGATTATAAGAGAAAGCAATTCTTTAGGAATTGGAAAAGACTATATGTGCAAAAAGCTTATATTACCGATAATCAAAAGGGAAATCATATCTACGGGAATACTGGCGGGAAGTTATGCCATAGGTGCAACGGCTCCGCTTCTTCTTACAGGGGCGGTCTTTATAGGCGGAAATTCCAACAGGTTACTAAGCCCTGTAATGGCTTTGCCTTTTCATCTTCATATGCTTTTAGGACAGACTGCTTTATATGAAAAAGCCTACGCCACTGCATTTATATTAATATGTATTCTTATAATTCTGCATATCTTATCGGAAATTGTAATGAACGGACTGGGAGGAATATTAGTTGAATATATTGGAAATAAAAGACGTTAGTATATATTATAACGGTAAAGAAATTCTAAAAAATATAAATATAGATGTGAAAGAAAATGAAATTCTATGTATTATGGGACCGTCAGGATGTGGAAAATCGACATTATTGTCTTTAATTAACGGATTTCTCAAGGAAAATGGAGGAGAATATACAGGAGATGTTATTTTAAAGGGGAAAAATATAAAATCAATGAAACTTCTTCAGCTTAGAAGAAGTGTGTCTACTTTGTTTCAAGATTCCAAACCTTTCCCTTTATCCATAGAAAATAATATTCTCTATCCCATAGAATTTTACGAGGGAAAAGTAAAAAACAGAAAAGAAAGAATTTCTCAATATCTAAAAGATGTAAATCTCTATAATGAAGTTAAAAATGACTTTAAAATGTCAGCCTTAAAGCTGTCAGGCGGACAGAAACAGAGGCTCTGTATCGCGAGAATGTTGACGACAGACCCTCATATTCTTATATTTGATGAGCCATGTTCTTCCCTTGATAAGGAAAACACATTGATAATTGAAAATCTTATAAAAAGACTGGCTGAAAAATATACTGTTATTTTGACTACACATAATGTGGAACAGGCTGAAAGAATAGCAAACAGGACTATTAATATAACAAAAATACTATAAAATAAAGTTTCTGAAAAATTTGATATAATTTAACCTAAAAATTAAAATAGAGAATACATTTATGAAATTCTTTAAAATTTTACAATGTAAAACAGGAAATGAGCTTTAGAAAAAGTCATCTATCTAAGCCTTTAGGTTTGTTAAATGAATAAATATATTCTCTGCTTTATTTTTAAATCAAACAGATTTCTATTTTTAAAACAATTTTTCTAAAATAATTTTTTTTAAAATTATATATATGCCTTTCATTAAGGACTATTTTACTAAGGGCTATTTTACAAAATAAGAAATACTCTAATCATAAATTTATATATATTTTCTATTTTTTTCTATCCAAAATTCTTTCCAAAATTTTTTTAATCAAATATTCTTATTAATATATATTTATTAATCCCAATATGTATTTTATTAATCAAAAGAAAGTTTTGATTTTATAAAATTAATAAATTCTTCTTTTTCCTCTTCCGAAGAAAAAACCCTGAATGGAATAATAATAGTCGAAACAGGGGGATTAAAAAGATATATCGCTTTATCCGTCTGTTTTGCCTTGAAAATTTGGCTATATTCCACAATGTTGTCTCCCTGAGATGTTTTTTCATTAAGATAGCTATGTTTAAACAATATTGTTCTTTCTCCTAAAATATTACTGTCCTTTTTATATATTATTTTCAACACCTTGTTTTCTATAAGTTTATGAAACAACATCGGAGATATTATAAATACTGCCGCTGTTAAAAATATTATCCCTATAAAAAAGTTAAAACCTTTACTTCCTGTTACACTTACAATCGTTATACCTAATAAAGCGGGAGTTGCTGAAAGCATAAGCCTCATCTTCTCTATTTTTTTTCTGAAAATTTCAGAATTTCTCATACAGAATGAAATGTGTTCCATATATTCCTGTTCCGTCAAATCAAAAGATATTTTCATTTTATTTTCCTTTCTCATAACATTTTATCTCTTAAGACTGTTAATTTTTAAAAATTTTTATTTCCTAATATTTTAGTTTTAGACAGATAATTTTTTTCTTTCAAATGCTGAAATAACAGTAATGATATCTGACTGGGGAGTTCCTAAATACTATACAAAAATGAGTACAGAAATCTTCAACATTATCAATCAACTCAGGCAAGGAAAACTGACACCCGAAGAAGCTATAACACATCCTGCTCACATAAATTCAGCTCCTTTTATTCAATTTTATCATATTATACCTTATAAAAAAGAAAAATAGAAGAAAAATTTTAATTCAAAAAAAAGAAACTACTTTGTACTTATTTTGTAATAATCAGAAAAAATGAACTGCACCAGATCTTGTGTCCAAGATTTTGGATGCAGTTCACAACAACTCTTATAAGACAATATTTTCTATATTCTAAACTGAGTACATTAACTCAGGAGAAACAGCAAAATATACTCTCTTTTTATATTTTAAACTTTAAACACAGTCTGTCCGTCCACATCTTTTGTCAATGCTTCCAGTGCTACAGTAACCCTATGTTCTCTCAATTCATACTGTTCTTCCTTGGATGTAGCAGGGTCTCCCAAAGGATAAGGAATTGATATGGTAGGAACTATTTTATTTACCCCTACTGTAAGGGCTACAGGAACCAGATTACACATCTGAACTATAGGTATTCCTGCTTTTTCAACTTCTTTAACAATCGTTGCACCGCAACGAGTACATGTACCTCAGGTAGAAACCATTATGACACCGTCTACATTATCGGCTTTAAGACATTCCAGCATTTCCCTTCCCATTCTTGAAGCTTCGGCTTGAGTAGTCCCGGTACCTACTGTACTGTAAAAGTAGTCATGTAATTTACCGTAAACGCCTTTTTTAAGCAGATTTTTCATCGCATCAAGCGGAACGATTACGTTAGGGTCATTATCTGCCGCTGCCGGATCAAATCCTGCGTGAATAGTTTTAAATTCTCCCGATTTCAGTCTGTCCATTTTGGATATATCGTATCTTCCCCATCTTGTGGCTGATGCAGACTGTATTCTGTCAGGGTTGTCCACAGGAACGATACCTCCCGTAGTCAATATTGCGATTTTAGCATTTTTCAAGTCTTTTATCGGAGTAGCTACAGGAATTAAATCTTTTTTGGATATTGGTAATTCCGTTTTAAATTCTTCTCCTCTAAGTTTTTTAACTAACATATCCACACCACGTTTTGCGGCACTTACTTTTGAATCCAGCCATACCTGATGTCTTACACCTCTTGGGAAATATCCGTTTTCTTCAGCTCCGCCCAATGGCTCATTTTTTGCAATTTTATCAATATATTTTGCGATAAGTTCCGCATCTTTTTTCATAGAAGCTGCCGAATGTCCACCTTCAAAGACAGGCAACTCTTTTTTAAACATTTCTACACCCGGATTTTCAACATTCATGGAAGTTACTACAGGTATATTGTATTTTTCCTTAACGGCTATACATATATTACCGCACGCAACACCGTATCTTCCTGCCTGAAATGCCGGCCCTGCTATAAAGAAATCAAAATCAAGCCCTTTTATCAAGTCCATAATTTCAGCTATAGCTTCTTCCTTATTGGAACCCATATAATTATCTCCGCAAATAATTGTATGAGTTATCTGTACTTCTTTCATCAGTGAATTGAGAGCCATTCCCGGCCCGACAACTCCTTCTTTTAGGACAGGTTTAAAATCAGCCTTGTCTTCTCCACCTATTCCGCCAAAAAACTGGTTTATATAATGAATTGCTTTTTTCATAATTTTCCTCCTGTAAATGAGTTATTTTATATTTTCATTTTAAAATTCTTTCATTGTTTTTACAGACCACCCTGCTATGGCATCACCGCAGAACATTGCATTATTTTCCATTATTATTGAGCCGTCTTCCCTCACACTCGGACCTAAAATTTCATCATTTGCCCAACCTCCTGACAGTCCGTCTCTTGCTAATGACTGAAGTTCTCCTATAACTTTTTTAGCAGCAGGTAATATTATCATTTCAGACACATTTCCTGTGGAAACTAATGCATCGGCTTTTTCATCCAAAACAACTAAAGGTTGGCTTGCTCCGTCTCTACCTGTACATTCATTGCTTATTCCTACTACTTTAACTCCTACGTCCTCCAGTGCGACTATACATCTTATATAATCCGTGTCAGGATTTCCGTATCCTTCTTCAGTAACTATAGCTCCGTCCGCTCCAAGGGCTTTTGCAAGATTTGCTACAAAAATTGCTGACCTTTCTTTTTGTTCCAATGAAACATTCAGATTTGAAAGTATAACTCCCAAGAAATTAATTGATTTACCGTGTTCTTTATACAGTTCCTTTATAGTAGGAAAATTTTGCATATCATATGTCGACCATTTAGATGAAGCCGGCATAAACGAACCGGAAATAATAGCCCCATCCAGTATTTCATTTGGATTGACAAATGTAGGCACGTAATGGTTCAAATCCCAGCCGTATATCAAATCATTATATCCCATTTCTTCCATTTGAGACTGCGGCTGCATTACTAAAACAACACTCGGAAGTTTTTCCACAGCAGAATCTCTGTTTCTTACAGGCTCAAAATTATACTCTTCTATATCATTTGAAGTCTGTTCTAATACTGTTTTTGCAAGATATTCAGAAAATTTATGGCTCGCCCATCTGATTGCTCTGTTTTTCTTTTGCTGTTCATGTCTTTCAAATTCTTCGTCAGTATCGGCAACCAGACATATATTTATCAATTCTCCATAAATAGTATATTTCTGACCTTCTCCCGACATATCAATAAGACCGTCTCCAAATGAACCCCAGTGCATACCTACACCAAGTACGGATACACCTTTAAGAGCGTACAAATCTCCTTCACCGCATGGAGCAAGTTCCCCTGTTACTCCTGGGAATGCAGCCCTTCCGTCTTTTCTGGCACGAGGTTCTACCGCTTCTTTTACAGGTACAATACGGATATCTTCCCCGGGTTTTGCAATTTCTATATCTGCACTGATAATATGTTTATCTTCTTTTATAAAATTTAAAGCCTCTTCTTTGTTTATATATAAAACTTCGTTTTCATATTTCGTTTTCTCGCCGAATACAACATCTTTTACATGAAAATTATGAATTTTTAATTTTTTCATATCTTCCTCCTAATTATTTAATTGATTGTATTTTTCTTCTTCTTTTAATGCTTTCATTATGGAAATTATAGTAAGGAGCATTATAAATGCAAATGGAAATGCAGCTACTATTGATACAGTCTGTAACATTTTCAGTCCATTTACGGAACCTATCATTAATGACAATGCCAATGCCGACTGTACAATTCCCCACACTAATTTTTTTGAATTAGGCGGGTTCAAATCTCCGTCATGAGAAAACATACCTAAAACAAATGTCGCCGAATTTGCCGAAGTAATAAAGAATGTAAATAATAGTGCTATTGCTATAACGGATATTACATTTCCCAATGTTATGTTATTAATAACAATAAAGAAAGCTGTTGAAGCATTTTTTGAAGCATCTATTAATACTTCTTTGGCTACTGAAAAATCTATGGCTCCAAATATTGAGAACCAGAAAAACGATACGACAGACGGAACAATAAGTACACCGCTTATAAATTCTCTTATAGTACGTCCTTTGGAAATTCTCGCTATAAAAGTTCCAGTGAAAGGTGCCCATGCAATCCACCATGCCCAGTAAAACAAAGTCCATGCTCCATACCAGTCTGTTTTACTGAAAGCCCCTATTTCAAAAGTATTGGACAGTAAACTCTGTAAATAGTTTCCTGTACTTTCTCCAAATATATTAAGAATATCGACAGTCGGTCCGAATATTATCGATAATCCCAGCAAAGCGACAACTAAAATCATATTCAGATTTGAAATGAATTTTATACCTTTATCAATACCTGTTACAGCTGTCCAAGTGTATATAACTGTTATAACTACTACTATTATTATCTGTACCGTAGTTGTTTCAGGAATTTTAAACATAAAATTCAGTCCACTGCTAATCTGATATGTCCCTAATCCCAATGAAGTAGCCATTCCTGCGGCAGTTGCAAATATTGCCAATATGTCTATCAGTTTCCCGATATATCCTTTAGCTTTTTCTTCTCCTATTAGCGGTATAAACAGACTGCTTATCAATCCCGCTTTACCTCTTCTAAATTGCATAATTGCCAGACCCAATCCTAATATACTGTAATTTGCCCAAGGGTGTAATCCCCAGTGCAGAAAAGATTTAGTCATTGCAAATTTAGCCGCTTCGACAGACATGGAATCATATCCTATAGGATTGACATAATGATAAAGAGGTTCATATATACCGTAAAATACAAGACCTATCCCCATTCCTGCAGAAAACAGCATTGCAAACCATGAGATATTACTATATTCAGGTTTGGAATCTTCAGGACCTAATTTCATACTTTTATACTTACTGAAATAGGCAATCCAAATCGCAAATACTATAAAACATGTCATTGCTATTGTATAAAACCAACCAAAATTATGTACTATTTCTTTTAGTAAAATATTTGCAAAATTTTCAAATCCTTGCGGGAATATAAGTCCGCATAAGACAACAAAAGTTATAACGGAAACTGAAATTATATAGACTGAATTATCTCTTGTTTTTTCACTCATATTTCTGTTAAGACTATTACAAAATTGAAGAATTTCGATAAACCAGAAATCTATTTTATCATATCTTGGTTTTATGTATCTCCCCTTTTTGAAATAATCTATTCTCCTTTCCTTTGCTTTTTTCTTTTGTTTTTTGTTCAACTTTTTGATAATTTTTTCACATTAATTTACTTATCTTAAAAAAATTATTATTCTTAATTTTTTTAACTATATATGATATTCATTTTACAAATTTTACAAAATAAGAAAAGAGTATAAAATATTCTATTTTAAGAAATACGTGGAATTATATTGTCTATTATCGATAAATCAATGACTTTAAAATCTTCTGCAATTTTATCCGAATAATTTTCAGGTGTAAGAGATATATTTTGCCATTGTTTAAATGTTTCCAGACATTTTTCTATAAGCAGTATATCTTTCATATTATCTTCATTGCCCTGTGGATACAGAACTACTGACCTATAAGGTGTCTGATTAGGTTTAAGACTGGATGCTTGAGGATGAGTTAAAAGTATATGTCTATCATAAACCATATCTCTTACCTTTATTAAAACTTCTTCATATTTTTCTGTAAAAATACATTGCAGCTTATCTTTATATTTCAAATAAACCTTGTCGTTATTAGTAATAAGTATTGCTTTTTCGAGATTCCACATATTTATCTCCTTTTATTGTGTGTATTTATCAGCTATTATATTCGGAAATTCCCCTACCTCATAATAGAGGAATTTCCATTATTAGAGAGTACAGTGATTATTATTAGACAATTTTTTCAGCAAATCACTTTAAATCACTTTTTCTTATTTTTTAAGTCTTTGAAATTTTTCCAAAGCATAAATAGTATAAGTACTGCTCCTACATAACCATTTAATACATATATTATGTTTACCAATACTCTAAAATCCAAGAATAGACCTACTAAGAGTCCTACCATAGCTAAAACTACAGTCAACATCTTAAATGCAGGTGTTCCTTCTTTTGCAAAACGGGAAGAAGGATTATAGAGTAACGGTACTGCCGTTGTATATATTCCCGCAAATACAACTATTGCGAATATTTTAGAAAAAATTGGTACTATAGAGTTAGCAAGTATAAGATTAGGTATTCCGGCATTCCAAACATACAGACCGTCAGAACCCGTATTTATATTTGCAATTTGTCCGAAAGAAACTACAACTATAGCTATTGCTAATGCAACAGTTCCCCATATTATTCCTTGCTGTAAATCTTTTTTCTTATTTTTCATGGCTAATGCTGAAGTAAAGCTTGCAAACCATAAAAGTACAAAGCCTGCATAGGATAATCCCGATATAAGCCAGTTAGCACCGGCATTTTTTATAGTTTCTCCTGAAGCTGCTCCTTTATAAGCACCTGTTTTAATTACTTCCAAGCCCGCAGATACATTTCCCGCGTCTCTCACAAAAGTAATAAGTCCTATTGCAATACACAATACAACTATTGCAGGGCCTACTATACCTATAGCATCCACAAGAGAATTCAGACCTCCTATTACGGTTATAACTGTTAAGATAATAAGTATTACTGCACCTATCCATACAGGTAATCCGTAAGCTTCATTAAGGGTTTTTCCCGCTCCTCCGACCATTACCCACAAAGACATATAACAAAATAATGTTGAATAATAATCATAAAATGTACCTAAATATTTCCCGCAATAATATTTATAAATATCATTTGCTTTTTCAAATCTTTCTTCAGCTCCTGCTTTCGCAAAGTTGAAGTTATAATAAAGAAATGCTATTACAAATACTGCTAAAACTAATATATTTTGAGCTCCGTACGCTGTATAATACTGAACTATTTCCTGCCCTGTAGCAAACCCTGAACCGATAGTAAATGCAACAACTGCTCCGGCAAGTATCAAAACTCTTTTCCAATCAACTAAATTGCCACTACTTTCCATAATCAGTTCCTCCTAATCTAATGTATGATTAAAAATTATCTTTTTCAAAGACTGTTTGCCCGGTAACAGGTGTTTGTAATACTTTTAAAGCTCTTCTTACCATTCTCTGACGTATTTTTTTGGAATCTGTTTCTCCCTGAGTAGGATCTCCTAAAGGATACGGTATACCTACTCCCGGAATTATTCTATTAGCTCCTATTGTCAATGATATAGGAACTACTGTAGCCATATGCACTACAGGAAGTCCGTATTTTTCGATACCTTTTACCATCGTTGCACCGCAACGTGTACAAGTACCTCAAGTACTTACAAGGATTACTCCGTCTACATGCTCATCTATAAGTTTCTGTCCTATTTCAGTACCGAATTTTGCTGCCGAACCTGTAGATGTTCCCGTACCTGTTGTAGAAAAGAATGTGTTATAAAGTTCTCCGAATTCTCCCTCTTTTTCCATTTCTCTTAATACATCCAGAGGCACTACAAGGTTAGGATTTTGCATAACAAACTGACGGTCATATCCACCGTGAATTGTCGTAAAATCTTTTTCTGAAAGTTTATCCATACCTTCTATTGAATAAGCTCCAAATTTTGTTGCATTTGAAGATTCAATATGGTCAGGGTTTCCTGTAGGAACTATTCCTCCTGATGTAACTACAGCTATTTTAGCTTTTTTAATATCTTTAATAGGTTCAGCAGGGGCTACTCTGTCAAATTTAGGCATAGGTAAATCTGTTTCAAAAGGTTCACCTTTTATTTTTTTGACAATCATTTTTATAGCTCTCTCCGAAGCTCTTTCATCAGCAAAATAATTTACCCTTATACCTCTTTCGTGGTACCCTTCTTCTGCAGGTCCTAATATTTCCTGATTTGTTGCAAGTTTTTTAACAATATCGGAAACACTTTTAACTGCTTTTTTCATATCTGCCGCAGAATTTCCCGTTTTCATAATTATGACATCTTTTCTGAACATATCCACTCCCGGATTTTCTTCATACTGGGCAGTAACTGAAGGAATTCCCAATTTTTCCTCAACGGCTTTACACACAGTTCCGCAGGCAACTCCATAACGTCCGGCATTAAATGCAGGTCCTGCTACAAATACATCAGGATTGTATTTTTTTACCATTTCCAGAACAGTATTTGTCGCAGTTTCGAGATTTTCACCAAAATAGTTGTCTCCGCATATAATTGTTGCAACTACTTCATAATCTTCTCCAAGGGCTGTCTGAAGTGCTAATCCCGGTCCTACAGCACCTTCTTTAATTTCAGGTTTATAATCGGCTTTTTCTTCTCCACCTATACCGGCAAAGAACTGATTTATATAATGAACTATTTTATATTTTTTCATTTTATATCCCTCCTTAATATCCTCTCGCAGCTAATTTATTAAATCCATTTGCTATTGTAGAGGCTATTATAATTTGAATTTCAGCTTCAAATGAACCGTCTGCATTAACACAACCTGCCCAACCTCCAATTTGGCTCTCTATGTAATCCATAGTTCCTATTATCTTATCCATAACCGGAAATTGTAAAGTGGCATTACCTTGTCCGCACGATGCAAGTGCTGTCGCTTCTTCGCAAACATCTGCAAGTGATTGAGATTTTCCGTCTTTTCCCGGGAATTCATCAGTTATTAGTACAACTTTTACTCCTTTTCTCTCTACTTTTTGACAGTTCATCATAAGGTCCGTATCAGGATTTCCATATCCTTCCTCCGTTATGATAACTCCGTCAAGCTGCATCCATTCGGCAAGTTTTGCAACCATATCCGAATGACGTTCTTTATCTGCAAGGAATACATTTTCATTAGTAAGGATAACTCCCATAAAATTAATATCTTTTCCATGATGTTTGAAACAATCTTCAATAACAGGATTGTGAAAATGGTGATATGTCGTAACTTTATCACAAGGAGCAACACAGTTACCCGAAACTATGGCACCGTCCATAATTTCAGTCGGATACATAAATGTAGGAACAAACTGTTTTGCATCTACACCGTAATAATATGTATCGTGTAAAAGTCCTTGTGATTGCAGCATATGGACATATCCTATTTTAGGAAGATCAGGATACATTGCAGCCTGTTCAAATATAGGTTTTGTTTCAAATGTTTCCAATGTATCAGGCTCAAGATTTCTTGCAGCTTCTCCAAGATAAGCAGCTACTTTTAATCCGGCTATACGTCCCGCTTTTTCGTATACATGAGTTTCCAAACCTTCTTTAGGTTCTATAACTACACATAGATTTACTGTTCCCGAAAACGGACAGTAATCAGCCGCAGGTCCGCTCATATCGATTACACCTTCCTGAAATCCGACTATACGTCCCACAGTAACTACACAGCAACCGTCAAGAGCGTGAGTTCTTCCGCTTCCTACAGTAGGACTTACTTTACCTATAACTCCCGGAAATATTTCTCCTCCACTTACTTTAACACGAGGTTCAATTACGTCCTTTACAGGTGTTATTCTTGTTTTTTCTCCGGGTCTCGCTATATCAAGCTTGCATCCTATCAATTTATCATCTTCCAGCACTAATTTTTCCACTTCTTCTTTATTAACATAAAGAATATGTTTTTCTATATAAGTTTTATCAGAAAATTGTATATCATTGATTTTAATTTTTCCAAGTTCTAATTTCATAATGTATTACCTCCTTATTGGTAATTCTTATTTTAGAATAATTTATTTTTAAAAAGAATTATTTATACTTATAATCATAATAAACATCGTTTTTCTCGAATTTTTTATTATAATCTGTCAATAATTCTTTGACTTCTGATGATAACCAGACAATGGCTATCAAGTTAGGAAGAACCATTAAGCTGTTAAAAATATCTGCTAATGACCATACTATGTCTACTTCTGCCAATGCTCCCATAACCACAAATAATAGTACTATTATTCTATAAGGCCATATAGCCGACTTACCGAACAGCAGTTTTATATTCGATTCTCCGAAATAATACCACCCGACAATAGTTGTAAAAGCAAAGAAGATTATACATAATGCCAACAATATTGCTCCTGCTTCACCAAAAGCACTTTTAAAAGCAACCTGTGTCAGCTGTGAACCTTTCAGGAATTTTCCGTCAACGTCAACTTTTGTATATGCTTCCGTAACTAATACTACTAAAGCTGTCGATGTACATATAACAAGGGATACAAGAACACCAAACATAGCTGATAATGCTTGCTCTGTAGGGTGTTTAACGTTTGCTACCGCATGAGCATGGGGTGTAGAACCCATTCCTGCTTCATTTGTAAACACTCCACGGGCTACCCCTTTCTGAACGGCATCTCTTACTACTGCACCCATAATTCCTCCTACTGCCGCAGTAGGTGTAAAGGCACTTTTGATTATCCATGCAAATGTAGGTATAATATGACTAAAATTCAAAAGCAAAATTATAATACTTCCGAGAATGTAAGTCAATGCCATTACAGGAACTACTAATTCCGCAAATTTGGCAATTCTTCCCATTCCGCCTATAAATATTGTACCTGTCAATAAAGCAACTGCAATCCCTATAATCAAAGGATTAAGATGTTCCAATCCTTTTACTCCTCTAATTCCGAAAGATATGGAGTTGGACTGTACGGCGTTACCCATAAATCCAAGTGCCAATATGATAGCTATTGAGAAAAATCCTGATAAGAATTTCGCAAAGCCGCCTGCTTTTTCTTTTAATCCGTATAAAATATAATAAGCAGGGCCTCCAACCAAGTCTCCATCTATTCTGGAACGATATTTCTGAGCTAATGAAGCCTCAGTAAAAATAGTCCCCATTCCTAAAAATGCGGTAACCCACATCCAAAATATAGAGCCCGGTCCCCCTGCTGTTAATGCAGTAGCAACCCCTGCAACATTTCCTGTACCTACCTGTGCAGCTATTGACGTAGCTAAAGCCTGAAAAGAAGACATTGAACCTTCTTCCTTATCTTTCTTTCCAAAAATGATTTTTAAAGATCTGCCGAATCTGATTATCTGGGGAAACCCCAATTTTATACTCAAGAATGTTCCTGCTCCCAACAATCCCCATACAAGTATATTGCTGGCAATAAACTCATTTATTGTATTTATTAACTTTACCAACTGTTCGTAACTCATATTTTTCACTCCCTGTATGATTTAATTTTGTGTACAGAAATAAATAATGACTGAAAACTTTAATGATAAAGATGACAATATAAGAAAAATACCACTAAAAAATACCATTATTATACTTCTGTATAATAACCTCTGATAATATCATTTGTTATTTTTTTAACAAGAGCTGCTAATACAACTATATTAAGTTAACAATATTGGTATACAATATTATACCGTGCAATTTAATATAGTTAATATTATTTTAAAAAAATAGCCTATAAATATTCCGAGTAAAATTTATAGGCTCTATTTTTTTGGAATATTATGTTTCTTTATGATAATAAACCTTCCGCTCTCAATATTTCTTTGGATTTTTCTTTGTTTGCTTTATTTACAAGAATAATAGGCCCTGTACATCCCATTCCGTTTTCAGCATAAATATTATGTTTCCAAAGGACTTTTGTCGCATCTTCGAGATCCATAATATCTACACCTGCTATTTGAGATGTTACCACTTCTTTTTCAGGCATTTTTATTTCTTCGGCAGGTTTAGCTTCCTGTTTTTTATTTTTCAATTCAGCAAAGATTTTGTCAAGTCCTGCTGACTGTGCTTTTTTATATTCTTCTCTGGCTTTTTCATTGACCTTTCCTGTAGCCACTTCATAGGCATAATTTAATGCTTTGGCAACAACAGGTGAACCCGATGCCCTTGAAAGGATTAATATTCTTCTGTCATAATTTTCTCCTACTCCTGGACCATATCCGTATCCCTGAGCTTCGTAATCTCCTCCTGTAGTATAAGATGAAAATACTTTCATAAGCAGATTACCTGTCAGTGAGTCCGTTACCATTACATCAGGTGTTCCCATTAGCAGGTCATTTCCTCTCATCACTGCACCGCCGTCGGCTCTTTGAGATTCTGTAAACTCAAAGTCATATCCGTTTTTTTGAAGTTCGGACAGCAGTTTTTCAGTCTGTCTTGCACCTTCTATGTTTATTATACCAACTGTAGGTTTTTTTATTCCTACTGATTTAGCAGTTGCTATCCCGTATATCGCATTTCTTACCATAGCTTCCACTCTATCTGTAGCAGACGTACCGGTAGTTGTAGCTATAAACATTTCATTTCCTTTTCCGGGAGTTATTACTCTTCCTACAGTAGAAACTCCTATAGGGAAATTATAATGCATTGTAACACATGAAGCTATTTCACCTTTATCCAACAGTTCTTCCATTATTTTATGTGCTTCTTCTTCGGATTCAGTCTCATGACTTTCAAAATCTTCATGACCTTTTCCTATGAGAACTATATCAAATAAGTCGTTTTTAGCTAACTGTGCACCTTTTATAATATTTTCAGTACCGTGTTCACTTCCTAAAGTTGTTACTCCTACTTTTATTTTTTTCCCGAAATTCCCTGTTTCAATAGCTTCTGCCAGTTCAAGTAATACTTCGGAAATTATTTTTTTACTCATTATAGCATACACCCCCTACTCTTCTGCATCTGCGATATTTTGAGCAAGTTTTTTAATTGATTCTGCTATTATTTTTCTGATTTCTTCTTTGGAAACTGACCCTTCTTCGGCTTTCACTCCTGTATTTCTTTCAGCGACAAATGAAACACCGTCAAATAAGTTTGTCATTCTTCCCAAGAATAAACTTCCCTTTCCTACAACCATTGCTCTATTTTTATTTCCTGTAGTCAAGTCTTCACGTAAGAATCCTACATAAGGTACTCCTGAAGGTATATGTCCTTGAGTTGGAGCCCATCCCGGAAGTCCTTTTTCTTCTATAAATGATTTGAGGTCTTTTTTATCAATATCTCCACGCATTACAGCCAATGCACCTATCATTTTATAGTTTGCTTCAGGTACGTTTCCTGCTCCTGCTGCTTTTGTTATATCAGGGTTCTGCATCTCTACTGAGAATACGTCTACATCAGTTATTTTGAGATTTGCTTTATCCAGTCCCGGTGTTACCAATGCTGATATAACTGCTTGAGGGGATGAACCTGTTCCTACATTATGTTTTCCTACTAAATCAGTTCTTATTATAGGATTTACTCCGTCATTTTCAGAAATAAGTACGGCAAAACCTCCTAAAACGTCTTCCAGTACAGGTATTCCTTTTTTAACATGGTCTTTAGCATTCATTCCTAATTTTGCTGTTGCTCCTCCTGCAACTACCATTACATTTTTATATATTCCTGATTGAACAAGGGAAGCAGCACTTATCAATGCGTGTGTAGGTGCGGCACAGAAACCACGAAGGTCTGAACCTGTAGCATTTGTCAATCCTGCTATTTCAGCTATGGATTTTGCAAAGTTACCTCCTCCACGTTGATTTATGTCTCCACATGCTTCTTCGGAACATTCTATTACATAATCTATAAGTCCCGCATCAACTTTTGCGGCTCTTAATAATTGCAATGCTGAAATTACTCCTGATGCTTTAACTACAAGATTTTCAGCCATTACATGAGAATTAAGGTTAGGGTCAACATCGTGTGCTCTTTTTACAAACCCTACTACTTTTCCTTCATGAACTAACGGCTGGTCTCCTTCTTCTACTGTACTTACATCGGAACCTTTCAGCTGCCCGAAGAAAGGAGCTAACTCTTTATAGTTTTTTTCTATTTTAGGACGTACTGATTCTACAAACTCTTCAGACAATTTTACTAAGTCAAATGCGTCTGATATTTGCATTATTGCCAAAAATTCATCCTGAGGAACTATTTCTCCGAATTTTCCGTAACGATCACCTTTCTGATCTTTTATATCATACCAAGGCATAGGGAAAGTATTTAACTCTTCAGGAGTTTTTCTTCCTATATAAACCTGATTAGGTAAATAATCCACTACTTCTTCATATGATCTTATATGATTTTTTATTTCTTTTAAAAATTCAGAATCAGGATTTGTTATTCTTTCTATAGAGCATGTTGAACCGTTTTCAATCATGTCAGGTGTGTGAACTAAGACATACCCTGCTCCTTTAAATACTGGATAATTCATATTTTTTTTAGGAGCCGTCCTCAAAGACTGTTTTCCTATCAGAGCAGCTCCTTCTCCTTTCCAAATCATATATTAATTTTCAAATACTGTTTGACCGTCTACTTCTGTAGTTAGTGCTTTTAACGCTTTATCAACTAATTTTCTTCTTAATTTTTTTTCTTCTTCTTTATCTAATGCCGGATTACCTAATGGGTGAGGTATCGCAATAGTTGGAACAATTCTGTTTGCTCCTACTGTTAGAGATATAGGAACAACTGTACACATATGTACTACAGGAAGTCCTGCTCTCTCAATTTCTTTTACCATAGTTGCACCGCAACGTGTACAAGTACCTCAAGTAGATGTCAGGATAACTGCATCCACCCCGTCGGCTACTAATTTTTTCGCATATTCTGCGGCAAATCCTTTTGCACTTGCTACCGCTGTACCGTTACCAACAGTAGTATAGAATTTTTCATGTAATTTTCCTATTTTACCTTCTTTTACCAAATCTCTCATTACATCAACAGGTAATACACGGTCTGCATCTTCGTTTGCATATACAGGGTCATATCCACCGTGAGCTGTTTCAAATGTTTCAGCTGTAAGGTCATTAACTCCTTCTATGCTGTATTCTCCATATTTTGATGCTGAAGATGATTCAATATGGTCAGGGTTTCCTTTAGGAACAATTCCTCCTGAAGTTACTAAAGCAATTGTTGCTTTAGATAAATCTTTAACCGCAGGATTAGGATCTACCCTGTCGAAATTAGGCATAGGATATTCTGTTTCAAAAGGTTCGCCTTTAATTTTTTTAATTAACATATCTACAGCACGTTTTGAACCTCTTTCTTTATGGAAGTAGTTTACCCTTACTCCTCTTGAGATGTATCCTTCTTCTTTTGGAGAAAGAATTTCTTCGCCTTTAGCTAACTTTTTAGCTAATTTAGCTACTGCCGGTAATGCTTTTCTCATACCTGCCGCACTGTCGGATGTTTCTACGATGTATAAATCTTTTCTGTACATATCTACACCCGGATTTTCAATATACATTCCTGTAATAGCGGGAATGCCTAATTTTTCCTGAATTAATTTTGTAATTGTTCCTGCAGCAACTCCGTAACGTCCTGCGTTAAATGCAGGTCCTGCAATAAACAACTGAGGTTCTAAACCTTTTATCATTCCTAATAAAGTTTCTTGTGCTTTTTCTAAATTTTCATTGAAATAGCTGTCTCCGCACACCACTGTGCCTACTATTTCAAATTCGTCTCCCAATTGTCCTTGTAACTGTTGAGATATTGGCGGAAGTTCTTTTCTAAGTTCAGGCTCTATGTGAGCTTTTTCTTCTCCCCCAACTCCTGCAAAGAACTGGTTAATATAATGTACTACTCTAATCTTAGACATTTATTTTTACCTCCTCTTATAGTTTTCATTAGCTTAGGTTATTCCCCACGTACGTCTTTCATTTCGCTTGAAATTGCATCTACATCCAATACCATTTCCATCATTCCTACTTGTTCTTCATACACGGCTGAATCAACTTGCTCTTTTACTTCAGGTTCCAAGATATGGTATACTGCAAGATTTAACGCTACCCCTGCTAATGGACCTGCAAAAGTTGGATCTCCTACAGTTACTGTTTCAGCTGCTAGACCAGCAGCTTCGGCTTCCGACGCACCTAATAAAACCGCAACGTTTTCATTACCGAATTTATCGGCAGCTTCTTTAACACGTTTTTGGTTTTCTAAGTCCATCGCACCTGCAGCCGTTCAGACAAAGCATTCAGTCGATGAAAATACTACTTCTGTTCCTTCTATAGTTTTTACACATTCTTCAATGGCTAATCCCGGGATACCGTCTCTATCCCCGATAATAATTATCTTTTTATTTTTAAGATCGCTCATTATCTTTTCCTCCTATTTTTTTATTTTTTGTTCATTATATATAAATCGAAAATTAGTTTGATTGATGTTGATTAATAAGTTTTAGCAGTTAAGTATCCGAATCCTGTTTCGTTTGTTGCTCCTGTAATTGCCTGGATTTCCAATTCAATAGTTCCGTCTTTTCTCAACGAATCCTGATTTCCTCCTGCAATTACATTTACTACTTCTATATGACCTATTATTTTATCTAATTTAGGTAATACGATAACCTGATTAGCATTTCCTCCTGTTACCACTGCATCAGCTTTAGGATCGGCATCTGCCAGACTTTGGCTTGCTCCGTTTTGTCCTGCATATTCGTCAGTAACGATAACAGTTTTAACACCTTCTGTTTCAATTTTTTTACAGTTCATTATCAGGTCAGTATCAGGATTTCCAAATCCTTCCTGAGAAACTATAGCTGCATCAAGTCCTAAATATTTAGTAAATTTAGCTGTCCAGTTAGATGATCTTTCTTTATCAGCCAAATATACATTTTCGTTTGTTATGATTACACCTAAGAAATTGATTTCTTTTCCATGTTTTTCATATAAGTCTTCTATTACTCCATTATTCAAGTGAACGTAAGTAGGGTTTTTATCACATGCTGACACACAGTTTCCGCTTACTATTGCTCCGTCCATTATTTCAGTTGGATACAGAAGTGTAGGAACTATCTGTTTTGCATCTACTCCGTATACATAAGTATCATGCAACAATCCTTGTGTCTGTAACATATATACATATCCTACTTTAGGTAAATCAGGATATTGTGCTATCTGTTCCAGCAACGGTTTTGTTTCATATACTTTTGTTTCTTCAGGTTGCAAGTTTTTAGCCAATTCTCCGATGTATCTTGCCGCTTTAAATCCTACAAAACGCACAGCTTTTTCATGCTCATGCTGTTTGATACCTTCTACAGGTTCAGCAATAACAACTAAATTGTTTAATTTAGAGAATGGAGTATATTCAGCTCCCGGTCCTGTCATATCGATAACACCTTCCTGGAACCCTACGATTTTACCTGTAGTTACCACAGCCATACCTTTCAGAGCTATTGTTTTTCCTTCTCCGACTGTATCAACTTTAGATAAAACTCCTGGGAATATTCCTCCTCTTCCTTCTACTTTAACACGAGGCTCTATAACATCTTTTACCGGTGTAATACGAACGCTTTCTCCCGGCTTGGCTATATCAAGTTCTACTGATTTTATTGCCTCATCATCCCAGATTGCTTTTATCATTTCTTCTTTATTTACATAAAGCACGTTCTTTTCAATCTTTGATTCAGAAGCAAACTGGATGTCCTTTATGAAAATCTTTCCTAATTCAAGACGCATAATCATTCCTCCTTCACTTTATTAGATATATTTTTTAATCAATGCTTCTACATTTTCTACAGTCGCATCTTCTTTTGTTACTTCGTCAACTTTTTCACCGTCTTTGTAAACAGCCAAAGTTGGCAGTCCTAAAACTTTTTGTTTGATAGCTAAACGTCTTGCTGTTGTAGTATCCAATGAAGTAAATTTCATTTTACCGTCATATTTTTCAGCCAATTTATGAACATCAGGCATCAATGCTTTACAAGGTTCACATCCTTGGCTCCAGAAATCTACAAATACATACCCTTCAGCTTGAAGAACTTCAGCTTCAAAGTTATCTTTAGTCAATTCTAACATTTTTTTCCCTCCTTTCCTTTTTTGGAACTTTTTAAATAATATATATAAAATTATTATTTAGCACTTTCAAACTCTCTCACCATTCAGATAATCAAGAGCAAATTGAACAAACATCGCAGCACCATATTTAAAATAATCTTCGTCCAATTTAAATTTCTCATGATGAGGAAAATATATGCTGCCTTTTTCCTCATTTTTATAACCTATGAACGCATATACACCTTTGGCACGCTGAAAATAGAAAGCCATATCATCGGAAGCCATAGGTCTCTGCATAGGTATGCTGCAATTTTCTCCCATTATTTTTTTAGCGACTTCATTTGCAAGATTTACCATACTTTCATCATTATTTAAACTCGGCGTGCTTTCTTCGATATTTACATCAACTTTTATCTCATAAGCTTCAGCAATAGCTTTTGCATGTCTTATAATCGCATCATGAACGGTTTTTCTTGCTTCGGGATTGAAATATCTCATGGATAAATCAACTTCCGTATATTTTGAAACAATATTTGCCTTAGTCCCACCGTTTATTTTCCCTGCAGAAACTACTACAGCTTCTTGAGGATTTATATTTTTAGTTATTATGGACTGAATATCAGTTACAAAAAGACACGCAGGATGTACTGTATCTTTTGCAAGATGTGGTGCTGAACCATGTCCTGACACTCCTTCAAATTTTACGTATATCGTATCGCAACCTGAAAGCCTGTATCCACTTTCAATATTTACAGTTCCTGTGGGAATAGGCATTCCATGCATTCCAAAACACGCATCTACACCTTCCATTCCTCCGGCTGCGATTATCTTTTTGGCACCTGCAAAAATCTCTTCACCTTCCTGAAAGAAAAATCTTATTTCTCCTTTTATTTCATCTCTCATTTCTGCGAGGACATTAGCTGCTCCCAGCAACATTGATGTATGAGCGTCATGTCCGCAGGCATGCATAACTCCATGATTTTTTGAGATAAATTCAACATCGGACTGTTCAATAATAGGCAACGCGTCAAAATCTGCCCTTAAAGCTATTGTCTTACCGGGTTTCCCACCTTTTAAAGTGGCGATAATGCTTGTCCCATCCTCTATTTCTTTAATTTCAAAATTAAGTTTTTTCAGCTCTTCAAGAATTAATTTTTTTGTATTAAATTCTTGACAGCTAAGTTCAGGATTTTCATGCAGCTTACGTCTTGTCCTGATTATATAATCTTCATATTTTTTTACTTTGTCCAGCATTCAGATATACCTCCATTATTTCCTGTCTTCATATACATTAGTAGCATGTGTCTCGGTTACAAAGAAAGAGAAAACTGTACTCACTGCTACCAAAAGTATAAGTACCAGATAAGCTTTCTTATATCCTATTTCAGGCATATTCTTATTTGCATCAAGTATATTTCCCATAATTACAGGAATTATAGCCGCTCCTAAAAAACCTACACAGTTTACTACTCCTGTAGCCATTCCTGAAAGTCTTCTGTCATTTACTTCATTTCCTACAGTCCAGCACAGAGTAAACGCCGTCATCATAAATCCGAATACAAAAAGATAGACAGAAAGCAAGGTTAAAGGTAATCTTACATATATAAATATTACCCACATTATGAGAGTTACAACAGATGAAATTATTAATATGGATTTTCTTGCCTTAAACTTATCGGACAGATAACCTATTACAAGTCCGCTCACCGCTGAACCTACTACAGCTGATATAATATAATTTGCAGCTTCCACTTTTTTAATGGAATAAACCGTCATAAGAAAAGGAGTACCGAATGTTCCTAAAATCACTGTATATCCCGTATATAAACCTATATATACTATTGATATAATCCATGTTCTCGGATTTGAAAGTATGGAACCGAGAGCCTGAAATATATTTAGATTTACAGTTACACGAGGTCTGTTTTCAATTTCGTCCATTCCAGGAAGTCCCATATCAGTAGGGTCATCCTTTACGAAAATAAAAGTCAGAACTGCAAACATCACCATTATTATTCCCATATATACGAAAGTATTACGCCAACCAAAATTATTCACTGCTATTACTAAAGGTGTCTGTGCAATTATTGCTCCAAGATTGGCAGCAAGTCCCGAAAATCCTATCATAAGTGCAAAATTTCTCGAATAAAACCAACGCGACTGTATCTTTACCAGACAGACAAATACTACTGATACACCTATTCCTACAAAAAATCTTGAGATATAGGCTATATTCAGAGAAGGTGCAAGTCCAAAAAATATGGAACCGACCGCAGCAATTAAAGAAAATATAAATACTGTTTTTTTAGGTCCTATTTTATCGGCAAGTATTCCTGAAGGTATTTGCATAATGAAATATGCATAAAAATACATTGAACCAATAACGGCGAATTGTACTGCACCTATTCCAAAGGCTTTTTGCAAATCATCTTTGACAACTGCCGCACTCATTCTATGAAAAGTAACAAATACATAGGTTGCAGCAAGTATAAGCCATATCAGCCATCTGTATCTTTCCACCTTTTTTATCTGACTGTTTTTCATTTCTTCATTTTCTGTGTTCATCAAATCTCCTATTATAAAGTTAGTTTTATTCAAATTCTTTGCTTATATATTTTTCAGCGGCTATTGCTGATACAGCACCGTCTGCCGCAGCAGTAATTACTTGACGTACTTCTTTATTTCTGCAATCTCCCGCTACGAATACTCCCGGTACATTTGTTTCAGTATTTTCTCCTGCTACTATATAGCCGTATTTATCTATCTCAACTTTTCCTTTGAACAGTTCAGTTTGCGGCTGATAACCTATAAATACGAATAATCCCATTGTTCCGTCTTCTTCATCAGCTTCAACTTCATATACTTCATCAGTGTCAAGGTTTTTGAATACTATGGACTCAAGTATTCCGTCTCCTTTTACTTCCTGAACTACAGTTCTTGTTCTGATATCTAGATTAGGAACATTTTTAGCTTTTTCTAACGTGATATTTTCACATTGGAAATTATCCAACATATGAACTATGTGGACTTGTCTTGCAAATTTTGAAAGGAAAATCGCTTCTTCTACAGCACTGTTTCCTCCACCTACTACGTAAACTTCAAGTCCTTTAAAGAAATCTGCATCACATGTCGCACAATAGGATATTCCTTTTCCTGAAAGTTCTTTAATCCCTGGAGCATCTAATTTTCTTGGAGTTGCTCCTGTTGCTATAACTACAGCTTTTGCTGTATATTCAGCATCTTTACATTTTATAACTTTTTCTTTACCTGAAAAATCTACTTCCAGTACTTCCTCTTTTCTCACTTCCGTACCGAAACTTTTTGCCTGTTCCAACATTCTTTGTGTAAGATTTGGACCTGTAGGATTTTCAATAGAACCCGGATAATTTTCTATTAAATGGGTAATCGCTGCCTGCCCTCCATTCTGGCCTTTTTCAAGAACCAATGTTTTAAGCTTGCCTCTTGATGCATATAGTGCCGAAGACAGTCCTGCCGGTCCTGACCCTATAATTACCAAATCAAAATGCTCTGCCATAATATTATCCTCCTTATTTGTTTGATATACTTATTTAATAATTCTTTCTATAGCATTCGTAATCAAATCGTAATCAATCACTCCGAAATCTTCCCTGACTCTTTCTGTCCATAAGGGCGTTTCCTTATTTTTCCTGAATTTTTCAAAAGTTTCTATCGCCTCGGATATCATTGTAACCGAATTGACATCAAGATTATCCTTAAAATCTACAACTATTGACCTGTATATAGTTTCATTGGGTTTCACGCTCCCGTAAAGGGGATGTGTCAACATCTCATAATTCATATGTATAAGATCCCTTGCAGTTTCAAGAATTTTCAGATAATCAACATCTCTATAATCAACTTCTATTCCCTTTTTTTCATAATTTAGGAATTTCGGATTGTTTGTTATTAGTTTCACTTTCTGCTCCCCCTTATAATTTTTATTTATAATTTTTTCATATTTTTAGCATCTTTCAATGTTAATGTATGGATTTTTGATATTATTTGATACTATTTGATATTAATTTTTAAATATCAATAGTGAAATTAATAATGAAAATTACTATCTAAAGTTAAAAATAAAACAGGAAATATGCTAAGCATCTTCCCTGTCATAAATAATTTCAGAGTTTTGTCTAAATAAGCTCCTTTTACCTGAGAATTTCACCAGTAATTGCAAATTACTGATTTGTACCTTCGGTGCTCTGACATTGATTAAGAGGCTCTCACTTATTCTTCATCCAAACGTTTTATTTAATTATTTAACATTCATTACTATTGATTACCTAATATTTCTCTTAAAATAATTATACCCTATTTTTTGAAAAAAGCAAATAAAGAAAATAATTTTTTTCAGATATAAAAACACTCCGAATGACTATAGCTTAAAGTAAAACAAGAGAAATAAGGGTTTCTATAATTTTAAAGAGTGCTTTTATATTTTAAATTTATCATATTTATATATTAAGTTAATACTTTTAAATTAGTACATTCTATCAAACTTTTTGTTTTATTAATTTTCTACTTAACTTTTTCTATTTTACTTAATATATTACATTAAGCTCTGTCCTGTAATTATTTTAGCAATCCAGTTACGTAAAACATCTACGCTCGGGAACATAACAGGGGCTGCATAAGCATCACGTAAAAGTCTTGCAAGAGGTCCTTTATTGTTATAAGCCTGACCTCCGCCTATTCTCATCGCGAGAGTTGCAGAATCCACACAGTTTAATGATGAAACTACTCTTGCGGACATAATTTTTTCAAAGCCGTCCTTTTCTTCATTTTCTATAGCTTTTGTAGCAGCATCTACCATACTTTCAGCAGCAAAAGAATTGCTGTAGAGTTGACCTATATGCAACTGCACAGTTTCTATATTTGCCAGTGATTTATTTCCCGGATATTTTCTGTTCAGAGCATGTTCTTTAGCAGCTTCGTAAATAGTTTTACCTAATCCTGCATAAACTGCTGCAAGTCCTGCCATAAAGAATATAACATCTATATTTACAGGATAAACTTGTTTTGTTTTTTCCCTGTCGATATAAATAGCGTATTTATTTTCAAGTTTCATTTTATCCATAAACATAGGGCATGAATTGTTTCCTCTCATCCCAAGACCGTTCCAATCGCTTTCTTTGAAAGAAAGCCCTTCAGCACCATAAGGTATCAGCCAGTTTACAGGTCCTCTTTTTTCATCCGCAGGAACCGAAATCAGATAATATGAAGCGTACGTAGCTGAAGTAATCATACTTTTTGCCCCTGATATGACACTGTAATCATCGTGATTTTCAACTTCCAGTTCTGAATTAAATACATGTACACCTGTACCGAATTCACTTCTTGCCAATGTCATAAATTTATTGTTTTCAATTATATCTTTTACAATTTGTTGCTTTATTTCTTCACGTCCAAAAGTTAATGTGAATTTTAATGCTACATTGTGCATTGTATAACATAATCCTGCTGTTGCGCATGCTTCAGCAAACGCTTGAGTTACTTTGGCATGAGCATATATACCCTGACCTTCTCCTCCTAATTCCTCAGGTATAACAATTTTAAAAAATCCTTCTTTAGAGATTTTTTTAAAAATTTCCTCAGGAAATTTTCCTGTCTTGTCAATTTCTTCTGCAAAAGGTGCTATATGTTTATCAGCAAATTCTTTCGCCCATTTGTAATAATCTCTCACATTTTCCTCCTTGTATTAAAATAAATTTAATTAAACAATATATATTACTATTACTTAATTATCAACAAATTATCAAATTAATAAATGCTATTTTTTATTTAAATATACATTACTATTACTTAATTATCAACCTTAAAATCTTAAAATATAAAGAATTAGTTATATTAATCAGTTATATTACTATTTATAATAATATATTATATTGCTATAATATTATTATTCCTTAAATTATTGATTATTATTGATTTTATTAATTTTATTGGTTTTATTGATTTTATTGATTTTATTGGTTTTATTGATTTTCATAAAATTATTAAATATATTTTACAGACATTAGTTATTTAAATAACACTAAATAACACTCATATATAAATATCATTTATTATTATAAATTTATACCAATATTTATTGCTTTATACTATTTTTTCTATAAAAAGTCAAATCTGTCATAAACTTATTTTTACCTTATATAATTCACTCCTGACTTGATTTATTATATATTATTTCTATATACAACTTTTTTTGTTATTCAAATTTTGAATATTATATTCTTTTTTACTGTCTTCCATATTCTATATTTAGAGTTATACTTTTATTAAATGAAAATATATACTATAATTTTTGAATTTTTTGAAAGGAGATTTTACCTGATTATGAGTAAAATAAATATCAGACATACTGAAAAAAGAATTGTAAAATCACAGATTCCTGCTGCACTGATTTTAACAGTTTTATCAATAGCTTTCGGCTTTTATCTTAATAATCCTAAATTAGTTACTTTTTGGATTTTTGGAATAGTTTTCGGAATGATTTTACAACGTTCAAGATTTTGTTTTACTGCTGCTTTCCGTGATCCTATCCTTACAGGAAGTACCTCTCTTACAAGAGCAGTATTTTTGGCTATTTCTATAGGCACAATAGGATTTACCGCTTTGAGTTTCGGATCAGTACTTTCAGGAGGAAAACCTGTTGGAATGGATTCTGTTGAACCGCTGTCCATACTGACTATTCTTGGCGGTATTCTTTTCGGAGTAGGCATGGTCATAGCAGGAGGTTGTGCTTCAGGAACTTTGATGAGATTTGGAGAAGGTTATCAGTTACAATGGGTTTCTTTTATATTCTTTATATTAGGCTCTGTTGCAGGAGCATGGATAATGGGATTTCTGGAACCCATATTCAATGATAAGAAATATGCAATATATCTACCTGATTATTTAGGCTGGACAGGAGCTTTAATATTTCACTTTACTATAATCCTTATTATTTATATTGTTGCAATTAAATGGCAAAAGAAAAAATTCGGTTCAGGCAAATTAAGAAAGTAATTTTGAAAAAATAATTTTATAAAAAATTTTAGATTAAATTATTGGAGGTAAAAAATGAAAGAATATAAATTAGACTGTTTAGGAGAGGCTTGCCCTGTCCCTTTAATAAAAGCTCAAAAAAAATTTGAAGATTTGGAAAAAGGTGATGTCCTTATAATAAATGTAGACCATTCGTGTACTATAAAAAATATTCCTGAATGGGCTCAGGAAATCGGCTGGAACTGTGAAGTTGAAGAAATCAATGAAGGAGAATGGAATATCATAATAGAAAAAGGCAACTAAAGTTATAGTTAAATTTCTAAAAATTATAATTAAAATTCTAAAAACACTATAATAAATTCAATTAAAGATAATGTAGTAAAATATTATAAACTAAAAACTATAAAAAAGGATGAAAAATGGAATTTTTTAATAGATTAAGTCAAAATGAAACATACAAAAAAATAATGAAAACACCTCTTTCATATGAAACGGGTGCTATACTTCTCGGCATTACGGCAACTGTTTATTTAGCAATTTTTAAAAGTGCATGGAGTGTTTCAGGTCCTTTTACAGTCTGGGGAGCTAAAATACTTTGGCTAATTGGAATTGACACTACTAAATGGAGTTATTTTATCGCTCACCCGGGATTAAAAAGGGCTATAGTCCTGCCTATTTTTAAAAGTGGAGGATCTGTATGTAACACAGGTATTATTATAGGAGCAGCATTAGCAACTTTATTTGCTTCAGAATTTAAAATAAAAAAAATAAAAGGAAAAAGACAGCTTTTAGGAGCAGTTATCGGAGGATTTTTAATGGGACTGGGAGCGAGATTTGCTTCCGGTTGCAATATTTCGGCTTTATTTTCCGCACTGTCAGCTTTATCTCTTACAGGCTGGTTTTTTGGACTATCTGTATTCATAGGTTCTTTTATAGGAGGAAAAATACTTTTAAAATATATTATAAAATAAAGACAAGGAGATTACCAAACAATGAAAGTTAAAACAATCTTATTTTCAACAATAATCATTACTATTTTAGGATTAATTGTATCCTGTGGCAAAAATTCAATCAGCGAGATAAAAATTGAAGAATTAACAAAAAACCTTGATAATCCTGACTATGTTATTATAGACGGGCGTGAGGACAGTCTGTACAACGGATTTAAAGATGTCCATGCAGAACGTGGAGGGCATATTAAAGGAGCAATTCAATTTAGCTGTAACTGGTTAGATCACATTGAAGATAATAAATTTGAAAGCTTTGCGGCAGGAAAAGGGATTACTAAAAATAAAACTCTTGTATTTTATGATACAGACGCTGACAATTTGAACTGTGTAAGTGCCGAATTTGCTTCAAGAGGGTATAAAGTTAAAATATTTAACAATTTTATAAATTATGCCAATAATAAAGATAATCCTATGGAATCTTTTCCAAACTATCAGTACAGTATTTCTCCTAAATGGCTAAATTCTGTTCTGAAAGGAGAAAAACCTGAAACTTATAATAATGATAAATTTATATTATTCGAGGTTTCATGGGGACCTTTGGAAAAAAGTAAATCTTATGTTCAGCATATTACAGGTGCCCATCATTTTGATACAGACTGGATAGAAAATGGACCTGTATGGAACCTAAGCGACCCTAAAATCATAGAACAGAACTTATTAAAAAACGGTATTACAAAAGATAAAACTGTAATTCTCTACTCCGATAATCAGCTTGCAGCTTATCGTGTCTTTTGGGCATTGAAATGGGCAGGAGTAGAAGATGTAAGAGTTCTTAATGGTAATCTTACGACATGGGTAGATGCCGGATTTCCTACAGAAACTAAAGTTAATACTCCAAAACCTGAAACAGATTTTGGGACAGTAATTCCTACAAATCCTAAAATCAATATTTCAACTCCCGAACAGGCAATTACTATGGAAAAAGAAGGATTAAAACTTATAAGTAACCGTTCGTGGGACGAATATACAGGAAAAATAAGTGGCTATGATTACATTCCGGGGAAAGGGGAGCCGCAGGGAGCTGTCTGGGGATTTGCGGGTACAGATTCTTCCAATATGGCAGATTATTATGACCCTGACAATACTTTGCGTAATCCTATAGAAATATTTGAACTATGGAAAGGACAGAATATCAAAAAAGGCGATAAATTGGCATTTTACTGCGGTACAGGCTGGCGTGCGGGTGTACCATGGTTTATGACACAACTTGCAGGCTGGGAAAACACTTACATTTATGACGGAGGCTGGAATGCTTGGCAAATGGATTCAAAATATCCTGTTCAGAAAGGTGCTCCTAATAATATGCAAAAACCTGACGCAAAAAACGACTTTGGTAAAGCTGAGAAAAAAACCGGAGGATCATGTAAAGCATAATTGAATAATTCAAAAAACACTTGAAAAAATTTAAGAAAATAAAAATATAGCCAGAAAATATTTTTACAAAGCATTGTTAAGCAAAAGGAGATCATAGAATGAATTTTTTTAATAAACTTAGTCAAAATGAAATTTATAAAAAAATAATGAAAACTCCTCTTTCATACAGTGCAGGTGCTATGTTAATGAGAGTTGCAACAACTGCACATTTAGCAGTTTTTGGAAAAGTTTGGGGAATTACCGGAACATTTTCCGTATGGGGAGCCAAATTATTCCGTATAATCGGCATAGATACTACAAAATGGGCATATTTTATTACTCACAAACCATTGGGAGAATCCATTGTTACACCTATTCTAAAAGAGTAGAACTATGGATAAACAGAGAGAATATTATGATGTTGTTATTATTGGAGGAGGCAGTGCAGGATTGACTGCAGGAATATATTGTGCCCGTGCCGAATTGAAAACACTGATTATAGAAAAAGGACTGATAGGAGGACTTGCAACTTCTACCAGTGAAATAGAAAATTATCCCGGATTTCCTGACAGTATTTCAGGACCCGACTTAATGAATTTATTTCATAAACAGGCAAAAAAATTTGGAGTTCATTTTAAAAATACTGATGTAAAATCAGTAAATCTTACAGATGATATAAAAACCGTGAAAACTTTCAGAAATATCTATGAAGCTGAAGCCGTAATAATCGCAACAGGTGGAAAACCAAGATTGACAGGTGCTGTTAACGAAGAAAAATTTTTATACGGTAAAGGTATTTCTTTCTGTGCGACTTGCGATGCCGCAGCTAATAAGGATAAAACCGTTATGATTGTAGGAAATGGAGATTCAGCTATTGAAGAAGGTATTTTTCTCACAAAATTCGCAAAAAAAATAATTGTTTCAGTTACTCGGGATACAGGAAATATGAGATGTCATCCTGTTGCAAGAAAAGCAGCTCTCAAAAATGAAAAAATGGAAACCAATATAAAAGGCGTCTATTGTGCAGGAGACGTCAGGGATAAACCTTTGAGGCAAGTATCAACTGCCGTAGGAGACGATGCAGTTGCAGGATATTGTGCTGAAAAATATATCAGTGAAAACAAAAATTAAAAAATGTTTCGGATAAAAATATAAAGTCAAAAGTTTCCGAATATAGAGAGCTTTTGGCTTTTTTGTTATTAATCGAAATTATTAAATTTTTGATTTTTTTTTATAAATATTGTATAATGCAACATTACAACAACAAAATGTTCGATAATCCGGAGGAATAATTGAATGAAAAAAAATATAAAAAAAATCATTTTAATAACCCTTGCCGTTATTCCGGGAATTATTCTTAGTTTCTGTCTGGCAGTAATAATACTTCTCTATCTTATGTTAGAGTCTTCCTCACAATATACTATGAATGTATTTGAGATAAATAACGACAAATATACCTTAAAAATAATAGAGGAAAACTATCTAAGAGGAATAGGAGTAGGGTCAGACCTTTTTTCCTATGAAAATGAAGATGTAAAAGAAAAAAAATATATAGGTTGCGGAACACTCATTTTAGTGGGATATGATGATAAAAAAGAATACCTTTACGGAAAAACTGAATTTGATGAAAAAAAACTTATCGGCATATATCGAGATAATGATAAGTTGGTAGAAGGAGATGCTTTGTATGAAAATTATAAAACCAAAGAAGAAAGTGATTACGGCTTTAATCTTCTGAAAAAACAATGTACAGGCTATTTTGTTCTAAATCTGAAAACAGGAGAATATCAAGGTAATTTATATGAAGAGCAGCAAAAGAAAATTCTTTTGGATAAAGAAATTAAAAATCCGATGTTATCACCACAGAAGTTTTTAAAAATAAATGGTAAAGAAATTAAAAATTATGAAATGCATGATACTTGGATGAGAGGAAAACTGTTATAAATTAATATATTTTCTTAATAAATTCGAAATTAAAAATATTTTCCAATTCAAAAATTTAACAAAATGGAAAAATTAGAAGTATTTATAACTGAAAGGATTAATAAAATGAAAAAAAAGCTGGATTTTAAAAAAATTCTCTTAATAATATTTTTTTATATTTTGGGTATCATCTCTTTGACCATATTTTTTATGATAATGATTATATTATATATCCTTGCATATATTTTAATAAAACCAGTAATTTCATAATCTTAGTAATTAACTAAATAAAATCAGATAAAAAATACATTTCAAAATAAAAATTAGACTATTTGAAATTATTATTGTATAATAAATTATGTATGAAATTATACAATAAATAATATAATAATCAAATAGTCTTTTTATATATTATTATTCTTTTATATAATCAAATTAGATAAAAAAGGAGTGTTCATAATTTATGATTAAAGTAGACTGCCTCGGATATAACTGTCCGATTCCCGTGATAATGTTAAAGGAAAAGCATTCATACATTATGGAAGGAAAAAAAATTCTTCTCGTAACTGACCACAGTTTAGCATTACAAAATATCGAATATTACTGTAATATAAATAATTTCAAATATAAAACCGAAGAAGTCCTGAAAGGAATATGGGAAATCTCAATCAGCAAATAATCCAATAAATAAAAGCAATTAATAAATAAATTTTGATATATGTTTTTCTATATATGAAATTATTCTGTTCAATCCGTCAACCTGAGAAGCCCTTTTCACTAGACTAATATTTTGAACAATAGATAGATTATCAATATTTACAATTTTGATTTCCTTATTATAAAGTTCTTTTTTTATTGTACAGTAAGGTAAAAATGCAAGTCCATACCCATTGACTACACATGATTTTATTGCATCAATACTTTCAAGATTATATGTAAATTTATAATTTTCATAACCGCTTATATATTTTGCAACTGTTCTTGTAATTTCATTTTCTGTAGATACATTTATCAAATCATATCTGTTTAAATCTTTCACAGTTATAAAATCAGGATATTTTTTAGCTATATTGGACGCTACCAATAAAATTTCCTCTTTAAATATTTTTTTACTTACAAGCCCGCTATCTTCTTTTACAGCTTCTGAAAGAAATCCTATATCACATCTTTCTTTTCTAAGTTCCTCCTCTATTGTAAAACTGTCGCTTCTGCTATATAATTCAACGGATATATTGGGATAATGCTGTTTTAAATGATGTATCACACAAGGTAGTGAATAATTGCACATAGTTGGTACCGCAGATATTTTAATTTTTTTTACATTATTCTTTTTATCTTCTATTTCTTTTTTCATTTCCTGTAAAAGTTTTTCAGTCATCGAGAAATATTTATAAACTATTTTTCCTTCTTCGGTGAGGTCTATTCCCTTATTACTCCTGATAAACAAATCCACTTCCAACTCTTTTTCCATTTTTTTCAACTGCTGAGATAAAGCAGGCTGGGAAATATAAAGTTTATCAGCTGCTTTTGAGATACTTCCTGTTTCCGACACTGTCAAAAATATTTCGTAAATTTCATTTAACATTTATTTCCTCCCGCTTTATCTTTTTTAGACTTTCTTAATTTTATATTTTTTTATTTTTCTTTTTTTTCAGTTACATCTATTTAGCCTCTCATCTTTCTTATTTTATCTTATTATTAATTCTTATAATAATTCTTCTTTGACTTTATTTACAAGTTCTTTCACATATTTATCCACTATTTCCTGACTTTCAGCCTCTACCATTACTCTTATAAGAGGTTCTGTTCCTGACGCTCTCACAAGTATTCTCCCTTTTCCGTTAATTTCCTGTTCTTTTTCTTTTATAAAATCCGTCAGTGCTTTATTATTTTCCCAACCTGCTTTTTTTTCTTTGGATACTGTTACATTCTGCATATCCTGAGGCCACAGTTTTATATTTTTTGCCAGCTCATTTAAAGTTTTTCCACTTTCAAGCATAGCCGAAACAAGCTGAATCGAAGACAGAACTCCGTCCCCTGTAGTATTATAGTCAAGCATTATAATATGCCCTGACTGCTCTCCTCCTAAATTCAATCCAAATTCCCTCATTTTTTCGAGAACATATCTATCTCCTACATTCGCTCTTATAAGTCCTATTCCTTTTTCTTCGAGATGTTTTTCAAATCCCATATTGCTTAAAACCGTAGTAACTAATTTATTGTCGTTGAGTAATCCCTTATTTTTAAAGTTTCGGGCAATTATTCCTATTATGAGATCTCCGTCTATTATCTGTCCCGTGTGGTCTACAGCTATCAGTCTGTCAGCATCTCCGTCATAAGCCAGTCCCAAATCGGCATTATATACTTTCACAACTTCCTGAAGTAATTCAGGGTGTGTAGAACCGCAGTTCACATTTGTATTCTTACCGTTAGGTATATTATTTATAACTATTATGTCTGCACCCAATCTCTGGAAAATCTTTGACGCAACCCTGTAAGCTGCACCATTCGCAGTATCAATTACTATTTTAGTACCTTTAAAACTTCTTTTAACAGTAGATTCCAGAAAATCAAGATATATCCTCATATCATCTTCGACAAATTTGAATCTTCCTAAATCATCTCCTGAAACCTGATGTTTTAGAAGCTCTTCACGGTTTTCCATTAAGTTTTCCAATTCTTCTTCAATATTATCAGGCAGTTTGTATCCACTCTGACTGAAAATTTTAATTCCGTTATCTTTCACCGGATTATGAGAAGCTGAAATCATTATTCCCGCATCAGCATTGAGTTTTCTTGTCAGATATGATACACCGGGAGTAGGCAGTACTCCTACAAAGTCTATATGCACACCCATTGAAGTCAGTCCTGCAGATAATGCTGACCTTATCATATATCCCGATATTCTCGTATCCGTTCCTAAAATAATTTTAGGCTTGGTTGTTCCTTTTTTATTTTTTTTCAGATAATAACCCAAAGCCAGTCCCAAATCAGTTACAAGGTCAATAGTCAAATCCTTGTTTGCTTCTCCACGCATACCGTCCGTTCCGAAATATTTTCTCGCCATTTTTCCTCCTAATAATTTCTTACTATTTTTTATTATTTCCTCTTTTTAGTATTGACTTACCATTTTTTGATTTTTCCACTATTTTTTCTTCTTCCGCTAATGGCAGGATAATAGTAATTTCAGTTCCTTTTCCTAATTCAGAGTGCACTTCTATTTTACCGTTATGTATTTCCACTATCCTTTTAACGATAGCAAGACCCAGTCCCGTACCTCCTGTAGCCTTAGTTCTTGAAACATCAACTCTATAAAATCTCTCAAATATTCTTTTAGAATCTTCGGGAGTCATTCCTATTCCTTCATCTTTTACAGTTATTCTCCCAAAACCGTCTTTTTTTTCTGAAATTATATATATATCAGTATTCGGTTCCGAATATTTTGTCGCATTTTCTATTAAAGCTCTCACTGCCTGTTGTAATAAAGTAGCGTCAGCCTTAATCTTATAGTCATCGGATTTTTCCAAATTGAATGTATGATCTTTCACTGAAACCACTGTGTCGGAATATATTTGCTGTATCAGCTCATCTGCATCGATTTCCTGAAAATTGGTGTTTATTTTTGTAACTTCCCCTTTAGCAAGGAAAAGTAATTTTTGAACAAGACTTTTCATATTTTCAGCTTCATTTATTATAGAATCTATAGATTCCTCAAAAATAGCTTCATCCGTGAGCTTTCTTTTCTTTATTATTTCCGCATAACCTTTTATTATTGCCAAAGGAGTTCGCAGTTCATGAGATGCGTCGGATACAAATTTCGACTGATTGTCAAAAGAAAATTCAAGTCTGTCCAGCATTTCATTTATAATTAATGTCAAATTCTGAAGCTCATCTTCAGTCTTAGGAACATCTATTCTTTTACTTAAATCATCAGTATTAATAGTTTTAGCTGTTCTTATTATACTGTTTACAGGTCTTAAAATTCTTTTACTCAATAATCTTGAAATAAGCATTGTGATAACAACTCCTATTAATGAAAATAGCACTATAAGCCACTGAAGACGATTATATATTTTTGTTTCCTGAGTTATATTTTTCAGAACATAAATATCTACCGTATAATCCCTTGTTCTTGCTTTTATCTTTCTGCTGACTTTGAATACGTGGTAAATATCGGTGCTTTTCTGATTTTCGGAAGTGTTCCTGTCTTCCAGCTTGATGTCTTTCCCTTTTATGTCATTTTCCTTAATGTTATTTTTTTCAACAATGTCTATAATTTCTTTTCCTTTGGTTATCATATTTTCCCTGTCAATTCCGGTATCAATGATATCCACAGGAGTAATACTGTTTAAAAGTATCTGTTTTGAGCCTTCCGAATTTATCTGCATAAGATACATATATTCATTATCTCCGGGATTAAAAGGCCGTCTTATATACACTATCCTTTCGCCCTGTAACTGACCTGAAGGTGCCTCCCACTGAAACTGTTCGGATCTTGAATAAATAGCCCATTTATCAAGATATTCATTTAATTCTTCCTCTTTTGCAATGGCAGATGTCTCAAGAGACTTGGCATTCTGACTTTTTAAAATATAGATCAGTATAAAATTGGAAAACAGTAACAATGCTAAAAATAGAAGAACGTAACTTATTGATATACGGTCTTCTAATTTTACTCTTTTCATAATTCAGCTCCTTATTTAAAAATAAATCCAATTCCTCTCACTGTCTGAATAAATTTTCTTTCATAAGGTTTATCGACTTTATCCCTTAAATATTTGATATAAAGGTCTAAAATATTGTCATTTCCTATATAATCAAATCCCCAGACTTCTTCCAGTATTTTATCTCTCGATAAAACAATTCCTTTATTCAGCACAAGAAAATCCAATAATTCAAATTCTCTTTTGGAGAGAGATATCAAAGTTTCTCCTCTGAATACTTCATAAGTAGAATAATTGATTTTTAAATCTTCAAATTCAAAAACACCTTTATGGTCTACCGTTTTCTTGGTTCTTCTTAAAAGAGCTTTTATTCTTGCAAGAAGTTCCTCATTTGAAAATGGCTTAGTCATATAATCATCTGCACCGTAGTCAAATCCTACTATTTTATCACTTATCTCATCTTTAGCCGTGAGCATGATAATAGGTACCTGCGAACCTTCTCTTATTCTTTTGCAGACTTCCATTCCACTCATTTTAGGAAGCATAACGTCAAGCAGTATCAAATCATATGAACCGTATTTTGCCATATTAAGACCTTCTTTTCCGTCATATGCAAAAAATACGTCAAATCCTTCAAATTTTAATTCTATTTCCAGTAGTCTGGAAATCTTAGGATCATCTTCAATTACTAATATTTTTTCTCTCATTAATATCACCACTTCATTTTTTTATTTTGTTATATTATACACTAATTTATGAAAAAATAGTAGAGTATAATACTCTACCATTTAAAATCGTGTATTTACCTCTTCAATAAAGAGTATATGTTATCTTGCTTTGATTTATTTTTAGATTAACTTTGAAAAAACTTAAGCGTTTTATTAAAATAAAGTTTAAAGGGTATTTTCCCCTGTCTCCATATCAGTATCAGACTGACCTTCAGGTAATCTCACTCTTATAAGGTCCATTGGTTCCATTTCGACATCAGTTTCGATTATCGCAACCGTATTTGGGTGAGCAACTTCTATGATTTCATTATTTTTAGTATTTAAAAAGTTTTTAATTTTAAATTTCACAGGATCCTGATGAGGTCTCACAAGCTCCAGTTCACTGCTTGCATAAACACGGTTTCTTATTTCCCAGACATATTTATTATTATCAAGTTTTTCTGCTACTTTGGCCACTAATTGATAAGTTTGGCTGTAAGATGACCCTGTGTGATAATTCTGGTCTTCTTCAGTAGTAACTCCGAGATAAAAACCTTTGGAATAAAGTCTATGACTTATTGTCTGCAATTCTTCAAGCCATTTAGGATCATATTTATAGTTTCCCGAATAATAGGAATCCAGAGCCTGTCTATACTGCTTTACTACTGTTGAATTATAATAGATACTTTTCATTCTTCCTTCGATTTTTAAAGAGTCTACTCCTGTTTCAAGAACTTTATCTATAAATTCTATCGTACATAGATCTTTCGCATTAAATATAAAAGTGCTTCCATGTTCTTCTACAATATCATGAGCCCCTTTTTCCTCATGTCCCTCCGCAATCACTTTATAACTCCATCTGCAATCCTGAGCACATATTCCCCTGTTTGCATCACGGGAAGTAAAATAATTACTTAAAAGACATCTCCCCGAAATAGCCATACACATCGCTCCGTGTATAAATACTTCGACTTCCACATCAGGAACTTTTTCCTTGATTGTCCTTATTTCGTTTAAAGACATTTCTCTCGCAAGGATTACTCTTTTTGCTCCCATATCTCTCCATGTCTTTACACTCATCCAGTTCGTATTATTAGCCTGCGTACTTACGTGTATAGGCAAGTTGGGTGCATGCTCCCTTACGAGCTGAAACACTCCCAAATCTGCGACTATAACCGCATCCGCCCCATATTCGTCAAGTAACCTTATAAATCTTGGCATATATTCTATTTCCGAATTATGTGCAAATATATTCAGTGTTACGAATATTCTTTTTCCTAAACTGTGAACATAATCTATCGCTTTCTTTAATTCACTGTTTTTAAAGTTTGAGGACATTCCCCTCAAATTGAAAGCACTGCCTCCTACAAAACAGGCATCTGCTCCGAAATGAAAAGCTGTTTTAAGTTTTTCCATGTTTCCTGCCGGTGCAAGTAACTCAACTTTTCTTTTTTGCTGCATTTTCCCTCCTTGAATTTATATTAATTTAATTATTTATACAATTTTTTGTATACAGATTTAAAATACATTTTTACTCAGGATACAGATTTACCTGAGCATCGCTTATTATATTGACAAATTGCTGATAACTCGGCCTGAAACCTAATTTTATCGTTCCTGTAGGCCCACTTCTATGTTTTCCTATAATTACTTCGACTTCCTCAATTTCAGGCATTGCCGATATAGGATTGGCTGACGGCTGATCAGTATAATTTTGCGGCATATTCGGATCATTAAAATTTGAGCCTCCCTGTGCTATTTTTGAAGCATAGTAGGCTTCCCTGTATAAAAACATTACCATATCGGCATCCTGTTCTATCGCTCCCGACTCTCTCAAATCCGATAATATCGGTCTTTTGTCAGTTCTGGATTCGACACTTCTTGATAACTGGGATAATGTAACAACAGGTATGTTCAGCTCTTTGGCAATTATTTTAAGCGACCTTGAAATTTCCGAAATTTCCTGTTCCCTGCTTTTTTTTGACCCCTCCGAAGGAGTTATGAGCTGGAGATAGTCAATAAGCAGAAAATCAAGTTTTCCTTCCGCTTTCAATCTCCTTGCCACCGCTTTTATTTCCAGTATATTTACACTCGAAGAATCCGAAATATACAGAGGCAACTCCGATAATCTTCCCATACTGTTTCCCAAAAGAGTGTAATCAGCATCTGCAAGAGTCCCGTCTTTTATGGATTTTAACTTTATCTTGGAATCTATGGAAAGAAGTCTTTCAAAAAGCTGCTCATTTCCCATTTCCAAACTGAATATAAGTACGTGTTTTCCTTTTCTCGCCACATTCAATGCAAGATTTAATGCAAATGCCGTTTTTCCCATGGCAGGTCTAGCTGCGAGTATTATCAAATCTGACCCGTGAAATCCACTTGTCAACGTATCATAATCAGTAAAACCTGAACTTAATCCTCTCAGACCGCCTTTATATTTAGACATTTCATCAAGACTTGATATTTTAAGCCCTGCCAGTTCTTTTAACGAAACTACGTCTTTTCTTTGTTTGGATTCGGCTATTTTAAATATCATACTTTCAGCTTTATCAAGCATTTTTTCAACTTCATCATAACCGCGATAAGCCATTCTCGTAATTTTTTCCCCTGTTTCTATAAGCTGTCTCTGAACAGAACGCTCTTTAATAATCTGGGCATAATTGACAGCATTAGCAGCAGTCGGCACAACATCCGTCAAATCGTAAAGTATGTCTTCTCCGCCTATTTCATCAAGTAAATTCTGATATTCAAGAGAATTTTTGATTACAAGTACATCTACAATCTTTCCTGTATTGTAGATATTCAGCATTTCACTAAATATTATTCTGTAATTATTTTTATAAAAATCCGACGGAGTTATTATTTCTACAATATCTCCTATGACATCCGGTTTTATAAAAATTGAACCTAACAAAGCTTCTTCGGCTTCAATACTGTAAGGTATTTTCAAATCATTTTCATTTTTATTTTCATCGAATAATGCCATGATTATTATTCCTGTCCTTCCAATTTCACTTTAATTACGGCTTTCACTTCAGGATGTAATTTTATTTCTATATTGTGTTCTCCCAATTCTTTCATTCTGGCATCTGTGGAAACTTTCTTTTTATCCACTTCAAGGTTTAACTGTTCTTTTATAGCATCGGCTATTTCTTTTCCTCCTACTGAACCGAATACTTTTCCGTTGTTTCCTGCTTTTACTTTTAATACTATTTCTTTTGAAACCAGTAGTTCTTTTAATTCATTTGCTTTTTTGACGTCATTATCGTGGTCTTTTTTTATTTTTTCATTTTTACTTTTCAGTTTATTTATATTTTCAGGAGTTGCAGGTATCCCTTTTTTCTGAGCAAACAAAAAATTATTTGCATATCCGTCCTTTACTTCTACAATCTCGTCTTTTTTCCCCACACCTTTTATATTTTCTGTTAAGATTACTTTTACTTTCATTTTTCCTCCTGTTTTTATTATATTTACTATCTACTATTATTTATATATCATTCTTATTTATAATATCTACATATCTGTAAAATAAATTCCAGTATATATTTCACAGCAAAATTCATTCTTAGTTTATAATATCTACATATCTGTAAAATCTATGTACTTATTAAAATCTATAATCTATATATCTATAAAATTTATTATGAACACACATAATTACTATTTGTTTTTTATTTACCCTTTATTTACTGTCGATTATTGTTCCTTCAAAAAAGTCAATCACCTTATTTACAAACTCATCGTCGGAACCGCTCTTTTCTTCTCCCAGCACAGTGCTGATAGAAACAGCCGAATTACATAACTTATTTATAATTCTCTCTATTTTCAGCTTATTTTCATTTTCCATTATTCTATCACTGTGAAACTTATGCCCTTCGGGAAATCTTATAATTAGAATTCCATTTTCCAATTTTTCAGGATAAGTATCCGCCATTAAAGCTTCTATCATAACACTTTCTTTTTTTATAGCCTTTTTTATTTCATCCCACTTACTTTCAAATAATGGAATATCATAATTTTCCTGACTTTCACTATTTTCACTTGTATTGCTTATATCGTCATTTAAATCTCTGTTATTTTCCATTACTTTTTCGCTTGTATTTTTATTGCTTTCAATGTGCTGCTCTTCAAAAGTCGCTTCTTTTGCAGTTTCCGACTTTCTATCTGTTTCTGATTTATCATTCATCTCTAAAACAATACTATTTTCCGAAACGTTTTTTTCAACGTTTTTTTCTTTTATCTTAGTTGAAATATTTTCTTCTGAAGCAGTTTTCTTTTTTGTCTGACTTGAAACACTTTTTTCTGTATTATTTTTCTCTTTTGTTCGTGGAGCCGTTTCCGTTTTCCATTCAGACACGGTATCCTGTTTTATTTTATCCCTATAAAGCTCATGAACAAGGACATATCCAAGTAGTCTTTTATCCTCTTCATATTTAAACTCATTCAATATAAAGAAAATGGAGCTTATAGTATTAAGGATAAAATTAACGGATATTTCCTTATTTTTTTTAAACTGTTCTTTTAGATAGTAAGCAAAATCCTTTAAAAAAGTTTCAATTACAAGACCTTCTTCCCATATTTTATCTATAAATTCCAGCAACTGCTCTTTATTTCCTCCCAGAATTAATTCAAAAAATTCGTTCAGTACAATATCGGGTACTACTCCCAGTGCTTTCTGGGTTTTGAAAATATCAATGTCTTCTCCGTTGAAATTTGAGATGACTTGTTCAAATATCGAAAAACTGTCCCTTGCACTCCCTTCAGATTTTCTGTATATCAAATTTAGACTTTCCTTATCTATTGTTATATTTTCTTTTTCGGCGACTTCTTTTAAAAGAGTAGTTATATCTTTCGCTTCAATAGGCTGAAAATCATATCTCTGGCAACGGGAAATCACTGTATCGGGTATTTTGTCTATTTCAGTAGTCGCCAGTATAAATATTACATGGGACGGAGGTTCTTCCAGCGTCTTTAACAAAGCATTAAATGCCTCTTTAGTAAGCATATGCACTTCGTCTATTATATATACTTTTTTTCTTCCTTTTACGGGCTGATAATTTATTTTTTCTTTCAGTTCCCTTATTTCATCAATACCCCTGTTTGAAGCGGCATCAATTTCTATCATATCCATTGAAATTCCCTGAGCAATTTCCTTACAATTATCACATATCCCGCAAGGATTATCAGTAATACCGTTATTGAGACAGTTCACCCCTTTGGCAATCAGTCTGGCAATAGTCGTTTTTCCTACTCCTCTTGGTCCTGTAAATAAGTAAGCATGGGAAAGCTTATTTTCCCTCAGAGAATTTTTTATAGCTCTCGTTACAAATTCCTGACCTGCAATTTCATCAAAATTCTGCGGTCTATATTTTCTGTACAGTGTTATATTCAATATTCTCACCCTCTTATAAAACAAAGGAAATTTTCTTCTTCCATAAATTCTATAATAAAATTAGTATAAAAATTATAAATTTTATAATTCTTTTCCATAATTCCTTTAAAATAAATCATTTTAGATAAATTTAAATCCATTGATTATGTATGCATTTTTATTTTTTGAATGTTATTCATAACATTATAACATTTTTTCTAAAAAAATAGAACCGATTAAGGCTCTATTTTTTTGTTGCATATTTAGACTAAACCGGCAGTCGGTCAGGATTTATATACTATAATTTAAATAACTTTTCAAATCCTTTTCTGGAAATCTCAATAAATTTCAGAAGCTCGTCCTGTGTAAATGTGGCTTCTTCACCTGTTCCCTGTAATTCTATGAACTCACCTTTATCATTCATTATTATATTCATATCCACATCCGCACGAAAATCTTCCTCGTATTCCAAATCAAGCAAAATTTCATCTTTTATCTTTCCTACACTTATAGCTGCCACTCTTGAATTAATAGGTATTTCAGTCAGTTTTCCCGCATCTATCAGCTTTTCAATGGCAAGCTCCAAAGCAAGATATCCTCCTGTGATAGAAGCTGTCCTTGTTCCGCCGTCAGCCTGTATTACATCACAGTCTATAATCACGGTTCTTTCACCTAATTTTTCCAGATTTACCGCCGCTCTTAATGCTCTTCCTATTAATCTCTGGATTTCCATTGTCCTGCCTGATAATTTTCCTTTACTCGACTCTCTCTGCACACGATTATTTGTAGCTCTCGGAAGCATGCTATATTCAGCAGTTACCCAGCCCGTGCCTGTTCCCCTCAGAAAAGGGGGAACTTTTTCCTCAACAGTGGCATTGCAAATCACTTTCGTATTTCCAAACTCTATTAAAACCGAGCCTTCAGGATGCATAATATAGTTTTTTGTTACTTTTACTTCCCTCATTTCATCATTTTTTCTATTTTCTCTCACTTACACTACTCTCCTTTTATTTTTTCAGTTTCTTTATATAAAGGAAATTTTTCTGTCAATTTTAAAACCTCATTTTTTACTTCTTTTATTCTTTCGCTGTCATTTATATTTTCAAGAACTTTCAGTATCATTTGACCAATTTTTACAGCTTCTTCTTCTTTCATTCCTCTTGCTGTAATTGCAGGCGTCCCTAATCTTATTCCGCTTGTTATGAACGGTTTTTCAGGGTCATTAGGAATGGCATTTTTATTACAGGTAATACCTGCTTCTTCGAGTTTTTCTTCAGCCAGTTTTCCTGTAACACCTTTCGGCCTCAAATCTACGAGCATTAAATGATTGTCAGTACCTCCGCTGACTATTCTCAATCCCCCTTTTACAAGTTCTTCGGATAATGCCCGGGCATTTTTTGCTACCTGCTTCTGATATATTTTAAATTCAGGACTTAATGCTTCCTTAAATGCTACAGCTTTTGCAGCAATTATATGCATTAAGGGTCCTCCCTGTATTCCAGGAAATACAACCCTATCCACTTTTTGGGCAATTTCTTCATTATTTGTAAGAATTATCCCGCCACGAGGTCCTTTTAATGTCTTATGAGTAGTAGAAGTTACGACATCAGCATATTCCATTGGATTTGGATGCTCCCCTGCCGCTACAAGTCCCGCAATATGAGCCATATCAACCATTAGATAAGCTCCTGACTCATCGGCAATTTCTCTGAATTTTTTAAAGTCGATTATCCTTGAATATGCACTTGCTCCTGCAACTATCATTTTAGGTTTATTTTCCAATGCAAGTTTTCTTATAGCATCATAATCCAGCATTTCAGTTTCAGGATCTAATCCATACTCTATTCCATGATAAATTTTACCTGAAAAATTGATTTTATATCCATGTGTGAGATGTCCTCCTGAGCTTAGTCCCATTCCCAAGATTTTGTCTCCCGGCTCCAGTAAAGCTATATATACTCCCATATTTGCCTGAGAACCTGAATGTGGCTGCACATTAGCATATTTTGCCCCAAATAATTTTTTCAATCTTTCTATTGCTAATTTTTCAACAGTGTCTGCATTTCTACATCCTCCGTAGTATCTTTTTTCAGGATAACCCTCTGCATACTTATTTGTAAAAACTGAACCTGCCGCTTCCATAACAGCTTTTGAAACGAAGTTTTCAGAAGCTATCAGTTCTATTCCTTCTTCCTGTCTTTTTTCTTCCTCGATTATTGCACTGTAAATTTCTTTATCAAATCTTTCTATATAACTCATTTATGACCTCCCATATTTATTATTTATTTTTATTATACTAAAAAATATACTGATAAGTCCAGTCTAAATTATTATTTTTTTATCTTTATAATTAATTACGTGTTAATTTTTTATAAAATATGTTATAATAATGTCAGACTTTTGCTCTTTTGAGTAGAAAGGAGGCTTAAATGCTGCGGTTATATATGACCGAGCTTCTTATAAACATTGCAGCAGATTTGATTGTATATTTTATAATCAAATTCATTGAAAAACATAATAAGAAGTGAAGTATTAGAAAACCCCCTGTACCAGCAGGGGGTTTTGATCTTAAATGTCACGGTTTTTTACAAATTTATTATATCACAGTCAACAAAAAATTTCAATATTTTTTTATCAATCAAGAATAATGGCTTGAGGATAAATTTCCTTTATTTCCCGAGCAATTTTATCTATTTTTTGATTAATCTTTTCTTTTTCATCTCTTGAACCTTTCATCGCAATTCTTACATGAACACACTTTTCCTTAGCATAAGGAGCCACTGTCGGATTTGACATTTCAAAATATTTTTTCAATTTATCATCTATTTTTCCTTCAGGTACACCTTTGATTTCCAATGTTTTCATTAGCAATACGCTGTCCGAATACTTACTTAATAAAGGTAAAACCTGATTATCCGTCATCCATTCCATTTCACTTGGGGGTCCCGGTAAAACTATTATTTTTTTATCATCCTTTTCATAAAAAAATCCCGGTGCCAATCCTACTCCATTTTCCAATAATTCAGAATTTTCAAGTATAGAGGCTTCTTTCAATCCTCCCGAAGAAATTTCATATCCTCTGTTTTTATATCTTTCCATTATTTCATTATAATATTTCTGAACAACTTCCAGTTTTTCATTAAAATATTCGGACACGACCTCTTTAGTAATGTCATCTATTGTAGGTCCCAACCCTCCTGTCGTGATAACAAGGTCTGCTCTTTTAAAAGCAACTTCAAGACATTCCTTGACCCTCTTGAAATTATCACCTACTACAGTCTGATAATACAAATCTACACCTATATCTGTCAGTTTTTTTGATATATATTGAGCATTTGTATTAACAATATCTCCTACAAGAAGTTCCGTACCTATACATAAAATTTCCGCTTTTATTTTAACCGCCTTCTTTCATTTTTTAATTATAATGACTTTATTATACAGGACTTTCTTAAATTCCATATTTCTGAAATTATATAAACATTATCATATATTTTCTTTATTCTTAATAATATTTATTCTGATATTTTCTTAAAAATCACTGCTTCATAAGGTTTCAAAAATATTTTTTCTTCAGATATTTCAGGTCCTGTTTTATAATTTGACAGCAATACCTCCGCATTATTCAAATTAAGTTCTTTTACATCAAATTCTACAGGATTTTCATAAAAATTACTTATTATTACTAATTCTCCATTATCTCCAACTCTTCTATAAGCATACACTTTTTCATTCTCAAGGTCTATATCTTCATATTTTCCTGTTATCATTAATTCTTCATTTTTTCTTAAATTTATCAGTTTCTTATAATGATAAAATATAGAGTTTTCATCATTCAATGCAGCTTCAGCATTAATTTTTCTATAATTATCAGGAATTCCAATCCATGGAGTTCCTGTTGTAAATCCCGCATTTTTACTGTTATCCCATTGCATAGGAGTTCTTGAGTTGTCCCTTGACTTCTGCATTAGTATATCAAGTATTTCTTTATTTGAAAGTCCTTCTTTTTCTTTTATCTTGTATATATTGTGGGATTCCACATCACGATATTTATTAATATCATCAAAATAAGGATTTGTCATTCCAAATTCTTCTCCCTGATAGATATATGGAGTTCCTTGAAGTCCATGTAATACAGTTGCCAGCATTTTTCCCGACTCATTATGATATTTTCCGTCATTTCCAAATCTTGATAATGCTCTCGGCTGATCGTGATTATTCCAGAATGTAGCATTCCAGCCATTTCCGTTATACATACCTTTCTGCCATTCAGAAAAGATTTTTTTAAGCTCTATAAAGTTAAAAGGAGCTTTTACCCACTTTTCTCCGTTAGGATAGTCCACTTTCAAATGATGAAAAGAGAATACCATTGATAGCTCTTTTTCTGACGGATTGGAATATCTGACACAATTATCAAGACTTGTAGACGACATCTCACCCACTGTTATAAGTTCATCACTTCCAAAAGCTTCCCTATTCATTTCTTTTAGATATTCGTGTATTTTCGGACCGTCAGTATAAAATCTTCTTCCGTCAGGAACAAATCTTTTATCACTTCCGTCATCATTTAAAAATCTTTGATCCTTGGAAATAAGATTTATAACGTCCAGCCTAAAACCGTCCACTCCTTTATTAAGCCAAAATCTTATCATCTCGTAGACTTTTTTTCTGACATTTTCATTTTCCCAGTTCAAGTCAGCCTGTGTAACATCAAACAGATGAAGATAATATTGTTTCCTTTTTTCACTATATTTCCACGCATTCCCTCCAAATTTTGACTGCCAATTTGTAGGTTCTTTTCCGTTTACGGCGTCTTTCCATATATAGAAATCCCTATATTCAGGATCCTCCTGTTCAGACTTTTTAAACCATTCATTTTCAGTGGAAGAATGATTTACCACTATATCCATTACTATTTTCAGCCCTCTTTTATGAGCTTCTTCCAGCAGCTTTTCAAAATCTTGCATTGTGCCGTAATTTTCATCTATGTTGTAGTAATCACTTATATCATATCCATTATCAGCCTGAGGAGATTTGTACATCGGAGTCAGCCATAAGACTTCCACTCCCAGTTTTTTTAAATAATCCAGTTTTTCTATAATTCCGTTAATGTCTCCCTGTCCGTTTCCCGTTGTATCGTTAAAACTTTTTGGATAAATTTGATATACTGTTGATTTATGCCACCACTGTTCCTTAAAATTTTTTTTCATACATTTTTCCGCCTTTCGATTTTATATAAAATTATTTAATTGAGTAATCATCATAGTCCTGATATTCATAAGAATTAGTGCAGGTTATAGTCTAAATCTTTTCAATTTTTCTATTTCTCTACCTATTTTTTTCATTATAAATACGCTATTCGTCCTATATTCAGTCTATTATATTTTAAATAACAGCTTTACGACATCGAATGCAAGAATGACTGTCATAGATACAAGTATTACTCCGCCTAATCCCATTTTTTTCAGAGAAAAGTACACAATTACGCCTATTCCTGCGAAAACTTTGATTAAATCAAATATTTCTGTTCCTGTAGATATAAATATGTCGGGAAAAATCAGGAGAACTAAAACAGTATAAGGCAACGCTTCAAAAAATTTATTTATAAAAGGATTATTTTCAGGTAATTTTACGAATAACGGCAATAATTTAAAAGAAAGAGTTATCAACGCCGTTATTAAAAGCAGTCCTATTATCAGTATTTCACTCATTTTCCACTATCTCCTTTTTATATTCTCTATTTCCCGTTTCTCTGCAATGTCTGAAAGCATACAGTGAGCTTGCTGAAATCATAATTATTATCAAGCTCCAGCCTTTACTTATATCTTTCAAAACAGGAGCATATATAAACAGTAATTTTAGTCCTATCGCAGTAACCACTACTTCAGTATACTTAAAATTATTCTTTAAAGAGCTTACCAAAAGACTTAAAAAAGTGGCATAAAGCATAAAATTTAGACTTGCGGTAAAAATTTCAGGTATCAGATTTCCAAAAAGGGAGCCTGCCAACGTTCCCACACCAAAAAGTATATAAGGCATAGTATTTACTCCGATAGCATACCACACATTTGTAGCTTTTCTTATTGTCAGATAAGCGACTGCTTCATCTGTAAGACCTATCCCCATTAATATTTTTTCAAATAAAGTCGTTTTATTTGAAATTTGTCTGAACATTATTATATTTAGCAAAGTATATCTCAAATTTATTACAAAAATCGAAATTATTATTTCCATAGGAGTGGATTTCAGCTCATAGACCATTTTCAGAAAAGCCGTCTGAGCACTTCCCGCATAAAGCCCGAAAGACATTACAAATGCTGTAAACAGTTTCATTCCGAAATTTTTTGAAATCAGTCCTATTGTTATTCCGAAAGGAGTATAGGCAATCCCTATTCCCATTCCGTCTTTTAGTCCCCTTAAGTAATTTTCCAATTTTCCATTATGTGCCATTTTCTATTTTATAACTCCTTATCTTATTTATCTTAATTATATTATTTATAAATACTTATTATTCTTAATTTTTATTATTCTTATTATTTTTATTATTCTTATTATTTTTATTATTTTTCTTTTGTTATTTTTCATTTTCTTATATTTTCATTATTTTTATATCTCTATTAGCAAACATTATTTTTATTATTTCCCTTTATATTATCCGTAATTTATAAAATCCATAATTAATAAAAGAATGAATACTGTAAATAACAGAAATATAAGAATGGTAATGAAATAATGATAATGAAATTACATCAAATTTTTTCATCATATTTATTTTAATAATCCCCAGTTCTTAGCGACAGAACCGTTTGCACTGAGTCTGATATCTTCAAATTTTATAGTTTTTTCCATTATTTCCTTTATTTTATCCATGTATTTTTCTATTGAGCCGTCTTTTACCTCAAATATAAGCTCATCGTGAACTTGCAGCAGCATTCTTATATCATCATTATTTTTAAATTCATCATACAGTTTTATCATCACTTTTTTTATAATATTGGCAGCAGTTCCCTGAACAACTGTATTTACAGCCATTCTATTTGCCTGTGCCTGTAAATTTTTATTACTCGAATTTATATTATTTATATATCTTCTCGTTCCATAAAAAGTTTCTACAAAACCGTTTAACTTCGCATTTTCCAAAATATTTTCAAGAAACTTTTTTACTTTGGGATACTGCTCAAAATAAGTCTTTATATATTGCGAAGCATCTCCCATAGGTATTTTCAGCTCTTTTGACAGTCCGAAAGGAGTTTTCCCGTATAAAATACTGAAATTTATTACCTTAGCTATACTTCTTTCTTCCCTCGTTACAGGTTCCTCATCGGTTTTAAAGAATATTTTTCTTGCGGTCAAATCATGCAAATCCTTATCTTTCTTATATGCAAGTATCAAATTTTCATCTTTTGAAAGTTCTGCAAGAACTCTTAATTCAATCTGTGAATAATCAAAAGAAATAAGGCTCCAGTTATTTTCAGAAATAAATCCTTTTCTTATTTTTATTCCTTCATCAGTCCTTACGGGAATATTCTGAATATTGGGATTTGTCGAAGAAAGCCTGCCAGTAGATGTTCCGTTTTGATTAAATGTAGTGTGAATTCTGTCATTTTCATCGGCTAATTTAGGTAATGGCTCTACATAAGTAGAAAGCAACTTAGTAAATCCCCTATATTCAAGGAGTTTTTCAGCTATTTCTATCCCTCTCAGTGCCAATTCCTCCAACACTTCCACATCGGTAGAATACCCTGTCTTAGTTTTCTTCACAGGCTCTATTCCCATTTTATCAAACAATATTTCTGCCAATTGTTTAGGAGAGCCTATATTAAATGCTTCTCCTGATAAAGAATATATATCTTTTTCAAGATTTTCAATATTTATTTGCAACTCCTTTTTATAATTTTCAAAATATTGCTTATCAATTTTTATTCCGTATTTCTCCATACTTGCTAAAACAGGTACAAGCTTATTTTCAAGATTTTCAAAAACGTCAAATAAATCCTCGTCTTTTAATCTCTTTTCAAGTCTTTTCTTCAACTGTTTTATATAGAAAGCTCTTTCTCCCAGAAATTTTATCTTCTCATCTTCGCTTATTTCTTCAGGTTTACGTTTTTTAAACTGTTCATCAAATTTTTCAAGATTTTCTCCAAATTCTGAAAATATTATATTTTCCAAATCCTGAGAGCTTTCAGTACCTAATACATACCAAGCCAGCATTACATCAAAATAACTTTTATATTCAGCACCATTTTTCAGGTATTCTTTAATATTATACCCTATCAGCGACTTTTCCTTTATTTTTCCGTATACTTCCTTTTTCAGCTCGTCATTATTTTCATTGTTTAACAAAACTATATTCTTTTTATTATCACATATTGAAATACCGAACACATTTTCAAAAATAGAAATTTCCTCTTCCATTTCATTTAAAATTTTTTCCGCATCTGCTCGGAGTATTTTTTCTCCTAATATTTTCGTTTCTGTCCCATTATTTTCAGAAAAAATCTTATTATCGGACGGATGATTTGTTACTCCTGCAAAAAGAGAAATTTGACCGTTATTATCAATATTCTCAATATTTGTAACTGCTCCCCCCTTTTTCATTTCATTTTCAACTATAGAAGCAAATTTTCTGAATTCCATTGTTTTATAAATGGAAAGCAGTTTTTCCAAATCTTTTTTTTCTATTTTCAGCTTACTCTTGTCATATTCCATTTCAATATCCCTATATACTGTTGCCAATTTTCTGCTAAGAAAGGCATTCTCCTTATCTTCTATAAGTTTTTCCTTCCTTTTCCCCTTTATCTCGTCAATATTCTCATACAATCCTTCTAAATCTCCATACTTACGGATAAGTTCCACTCCCGTCTTAGGTCCTATCCCTGAAACGCCCGGTATCCCGTCGGAACTGTCTCCCATAAGTCCGAACAAATCAGGAATTTTATCAGGAGTAACTCCTAAATATTCGACTACATCATCATCATTTCTTATATATCTGAACAAAGATTTTTTATCTCCTTTTCCTAAAAGAGCTATATTTATTTTCCCGTTTACGAGCTGTGCCAAATCTTTATCTCCTGTTACTATGTATACTTCTATTTCCTCTTCCGTATCTTCAGAAAATTTTGTAGCCAAAGTCGCCATAACATCATCGGCTTCATAACCGTCCACTTTGTATTTCGGTATTCTATAGCCATCCAATACCGACATTATCGCATCCTGCTGGGTTATAAGGTCATCAGGCATACTTTCCCTATGAGCCTTGTATGTTTTGAGTTCTTCCGACCTTTTCAGTTCACTTCTTTTTATATCAAGACAGGCGACAAGAAAATCAGGATTAAATTCCTTAATCACTCCTTCAAGGGTATTTACAAATCCATACGTTGCTCCTGTAGCCATTCCTTTTGAATTTCTCATTCCCATAAGTGCAAAATGTGTCCTGTACATAATAGCACTTGTATCTAATATAACTGCTTTTTTCATATATTTCCTCTCATTAATTCTCAAATTATTCTCAAAATTTCAACCTGTTTTTTATTATATCATATTTCAGAGATTAACTGCTAAATTTATTTTTTTATTTAAAAATTTTAAAAAATTTCAATTAAAGTCTTGACAAGCAGTATTAATGAGGTATAATTTATAGAAAATAGACTAAAACTTTACATTTATCATATTGACTTTTAAAAAAATATGTAGTATTATTTTATTATCGTAAACAAAGTTAAAATCGATTTATTTTTGTTTAGAAAAATCGATTTCATATTAAATAAAGAAAGGAAAGTAGAGAAATGACAGAACGTGAAAAGCAGATTATCAATCTGATTAAAGAAAATCCTCTCATTACTCAGGAAGAAATTGCAGCAACATTGAATTGTGCAAGAACATCCATTGCTGTTCATATAAGTAACCTTATGAAAAAGGGGGTAATACTGGGAAAAAAATACATCATAAATGAAGATCCTTATATCCTGACAATCGGAGGAACAAATGTAGACATTCAGGGGAAATCATACGGAACTGTTGTCCGTTATGACTCAAATCCGGGAGCAATTACGATTTCTTTTGGCGGAGTAGCTAAAAATATAGCTGAAAATGTAAGTAACTTAGGAATTAGCTCAAAACTTATAACTGCGCTCGGAGATGACATATACGGAAGAGATATCAAAGAATACTTGAAAAAACAGAGCCTTGATATTACTGACATATTATTCCTTAAAAATCAGAATACATCCATGTATGTTTCCATTCTAAATGACGATAAGGAAATGGAAATGGCTGTTTCATCTATGGATATATGTAAAAATATTACTCCTGAATTTTTGGATTCAATAAGAAAAAAAGTAACAAATGCAAAACTTATTGTACTTGATACAAATTTAGAAGAAGAAACATTGAGATATCTTGCTTTTCTGAGAAGAAAACCAAATCTTATTCTTGACACTGTTTCTACTAAAAAAGCTGCAAAAGTAAAAGATTTCATAGGAAGATTCCACACTATAAAACCTAACAAAATCGAAGCGGAAATACTTTCAAATATGACAATTTACAGTAATGACGACTTATTAAGAGCCGGAGAATATTTCCTTCACAAAGGTGTAAAAAAAGTATTTATTTCATTGGGATCTAAAGGTGTATTCTATATGAATGAAGAAAAACACGGAACTATAAAAATACCAAGAATCAATACTGTAAGTTCTACAGGAGCAGGAGATGCCTTTGTAGCGGGGATTGCTTACGGTGAATACTATGATTATGATATAGAAAAAGCTTCAAAATTCGGTTTAGGAGCTGCTTTGCTTACTTCATTGAATGAAAAAACAGTTAGTGAGCATGTAAATGTAAAAAATGTTGAAAATATTATAGAGGAGATGGAAATATAAATGCTGGAAAAATATCTTGAAATCAGTGAAGAAGTAAAAAATGCACTAAAAAATAATAAACCTGTAATAGCCCTTGAATCTACGATTATATCTCACGGAATGCCTTATCCTCAGAATGCTGAAACTGCACTGAAAGTTGAAAGTATAGTCAGAGAAAATGGAGGTATTCCTGCAACTATAGCCATTATAGGTGGAAAATTAAAAGTAGGGTTATCTCCTCAGGAAATTGAATTATTAGGAAAAGAAGGAGAAAAAGTCATTAAAGTTAGCAGAAGAGATATCCCTTATATTATTGCGAACAGATTAAATGGAGCTACTACTGTGGCTTCAACAATGATTATTGCAAATATGGCAGGAATTAAAATTTTTGCCACAGGAGGAATTGGAGGAGTTCATAGAGGTGCTGAACATACTATGGATATTTCTGCTGATTTGCAGGAGCTTGCCAATACTAACGTAGCTGTCATCTGTGCGGGGGCAAAATCCATACTTGATTTGGGACTGACACTGGAATATCTTGAAACTAACGGAGTTCCCGTTTTAGGATATAAAACTAAAGAGCTTCCTGCCTTTTATACAAGAAACAGCGGTTTTAATTTAGATTACGCTATCGATACTCCAAAAGAGTTTGCTGAAATACTTCATGCAAAATGGGAGTTAGGGCTAAAAGGTGGTGCTGTTATAGCAAATCCTATTCCTGAAGAATACTCAATGGATAATAAAATTATTTCAAAAGTTATTGAAGAAGCTGTAGAAGAAGCCGAAAAATTAGGAATAAAAGGAAAGGCATCGACACCATTCCTACTTGATAAAATTCAAAAACTGACAAGTGGTTCAAGCTTGAAAGCAAATATTGAACTTGTGTTCAATAATACAAAACTTGCTACAGAAATTGCCAAAGAATTATGTAATTTAAAATAAAAAAAGAGCTGTCTTATAAGATAGCTCTTTTTTTATTTTATACTATTTTTTATACTGTATATTTTTGAATATAGTATTTTTTAATCTTTCAAATTTGTATCAGTTAATTTACAAAATATGTATAAAAATATTATATTAATATTAGTAGATAGCTCTAAATCCTATTCCTCCTCTTACATTTTTACCTTTTGTATCATATCCTCCGTTTAATGTTACTCCAAATCTCTGGTTTTCTATTCCAATATTCAGGTCAGCCTTAAAGTTTCCTTTTCTATCGTCTTTTTCTCCTCTTATATTAAACCAGTCTGCTTCTGTATACGCTACTCTTCCTTTATTTCCTACATTACCTACTTTTCCTAATTCATTTTCATAACCTATTCCTAATGTTGTTACAAAAGTAGTTTTTACCGCCATTGGCTGTTTATACTCAAATTCTATTCCTAATTCAGGTCTGATTGAATAATAATCATTTCCTTTTACTTCCAATCTCACTTCTCCTGATTTTTCTTTTATCGTATTAAACCTTCCGTATTCAAATTTTAAACTTCCATATGGTCTGATACTTGTTCTTTCACTCGTTCTAAATTCTTTACTCAGTTCATTTTTAATCGCTGCTCCGAATACCGTATAGTCTGATTTAGCATTGAAGATTTCATCTACTACAAGATATTTTCTATGCATACTGTTTCTTGATATGTAACCTTCTCCAGATATTGTCCATTTCAGACTTCCATTATTATCGAATGCTTTAGATTTAAATATTCCTAATTTCAACATTGTCTGATTTTCTTTTGAGCCACCTATATCTTTAAATTTAAATCTATTATGTACTGCTCCTCCGTACCAACCTGTACTGTTTCCAAGTTTCAACGTTTCATCTTCATGTAAATAGGCAAATCCGTAAGCATTACTTTTATAGTCTATTATCCCTGCCGTATCTGTTTTATATTCATCTTTCATTCCAAATATTTTTATCTTATTGGACTGTTTGGACTTAGTATCCCACTCTTTTCCAAGATGATTTATTTCCTTTTCAAGTAATCTCGACGTTCCGTAAGTTCTTTGCTGTATATTTGCATACTGATGTCCCATCATTTCATCAAAAGCCTGAGTTAGCAACGCCTGTTCATTTTTACCGATACTGTTTAATTTGTTGAACAGCTGTTTTTCTCTTGTTCCTACTGCTTCAACGCCATATCTCTGTTCCAGTCCGTCTGCAAAATTCCATGCATTTTCAGTTTTAGCTACAAAATCAGTATACGGGATTTTTGCCATTATTGCTTCTTCAGGATAACCGCTATATCCTGCTATAGGTTTTACAGTCCATGTAAGCGATCCTGATATTGCATTTAGTGTCTGTGCCGCTGTCCCTGTCATCTGCATATACGGAGTTACATATGGTCCTAATATATTTCTTCCTATTTTTATAGCTTTACTTGTGGACACTTCTGCTGCTTCTGCTCCTATTATAAGGTCATTTTCAATACTTGGATTAAATCCGTCTACCCAATTTATAGGATTTGTTCTTCCCAATGTATCGACATAAATCCCTACATTTGAAAATGCATAATTTCCTGTCAGAGGATTAGGTCCCGGTGTCAAATCATGGATAGGTACAACTTTTCCGTTAATGGTTACTACTCCTGTAGGAGATATTTCTGTTCCACCGGCAGACGCTCCGATATTATTATTAATATCTTGGTCTTCCCTACGTGATACCGCTCCATTAGATGCATTTACGGCATTTTCTATATCAGCTGTACTTAAAGGATTTCCATTTTCATCAGTTGCATTTTTATATCTTACACCTGCCGAACCTGTTCCCGATATATTAATAGTTCCGTAATTTTTTATAATACCGTTTCGTACATATATTCCATAAGAGCTTCTTGCGTCAATATCAATCAATCCGTGATTTTCCAATGTTGCTCCATTTAATACCGCTATCCCTATAAGATCACTTTTATTTCTATCTCCGCTGTAGTTTCCTGATTTTATAACTCCTGTAGCTCCTACATACCCTGTTGCATGATTACTCAGGTACATTCCGTATGCTCCTCTAAGTTCTCCTGAAGACGCTAAATTTATTATTCCGTAATTTTCTGCCCTTGAACCTGCTCCTTCGGCAAACATACCTATTCCATAATTTCCTGTAACATTTATCGTATGACCCGCATTATTTATGACCTTTCCACCATTTTTTGCAGCCATTCCTATTGAGTAATAATCTCTTGTAATATCCGACATTCCTACTATTATATTTCCTTCGTTATAAACAGTACCCGAAGTTTGAGCGTAAGCTCCTACGCTTCCTATTCCGCTTCCAAAATTTACCTGTCCTTTATTAGTTATATTTGCTCCGTTTACAGCATAAAATCCTGTACTTTTTTCGGCTCCCGATTTCAGATTTACGGATGTTTCACTTATTACTGTGCCTAACGGTCCCGCTTTATATAAATATACGCTTCCTGTTCCAAGGTTGACTTTGGATCCTGCATTTCCTGTATAATTATTGGTTCCATTACCCAATATTGCAAATCCGAACGAGCTGTCTCCTATATTTATATCAGAAGAATTATTTATGATTGAAGCATTATTATCTCCAAATACACCTACTGAAGAATTTCCCGTATTTATTGTTCCGTTTACATTTACAATTCCTGACTTCTTATATATACCCAATCCTTCATTTCCTACTGTTATCGGTGCAGAAGATGTTACCGTTCCATTTTCGGAATATATTCCTAAAGATTTTTCTCCAACGTTTAATATTCCTCCTAAATGATTTACTGTTCCTGCATTCGGAGCATATATCGCTATACTTGGGTCATTTTTATCTGTAGAACTTCCTACTGTTATATTTCCGTTATTAGTTATTGTCACCGGAGAGTTTCCGTATACATGTATCCCTATAGATTTATCTCCCGACATTGTTATTGCTTTGTTTGAAGTTACTGACTCATTTGTATATATTCCTTTTCCCGTAGCTCCGTTTACAGTTTCTATACTTCCTCCGTTATTGGCATTTACAACTGTTCCATCTGCATATATACCTACTCCATTATTTCCTATTTTGATTATGGAGCCGTTATCAGTTATATTTCCCGTTTTTACTGAACGGTTTTTAATCTGTGAATATACTCCTATTCCACCTGTTCCTGACGACACATCTATGGAAGATCCGTTTTCCAGTATAATCGAATTAGGTCCCAATGCTCCTGCAATATTCTGGCTTTCATCATCTAAAGCCAGTATTCCTATAGATGAACCATTTCCTACAGATTTTATATTTCCTCTATTCACTATATCTATTCCCCTGTTACCATTTGTAGGAGCAGCTCCTCTCGGAGTATCAGTTACACCCAGATAGTTTATTCCTGCTATTCCTACTCCACCATTTCCTATTTCAATAGTTCCGCTTGTATCATTCAAAGCTAATGCTCCATTTGACCCTATAATTGCTGTAGAATTATCTCCTATTGTTTTCAAAATACTGTTATTATATATTTCTGAAAATTCTCCGACAATTCCTGCCATTCCTGTTCCTGTCAAATTGATTGTTCCGTTATTCGTCAGTCTAACTTCGTTTCTCGAATTTCCTGAATTTGACTGGGCTATCGCAACTTTAGATTTTTTTACTTTTTCATCAGTCGTATCCGCTGTTGTCAATGCTCCTGAACCTCTTATCGTTTTTCCATTCATCAAAGTTATACTTGAAGAAGCAAATTCGGAATTTAAATATCTGTCATTTTTATCATCCAAATTTGAATCCATATCCATTTGAAGATTTACTTTCGTAGACTTTGTAGTTATATAATTTCCTGAAGTTCCTCTTATAACAATTCCGGGTTCTATTTCATAATCTCCACTTACATTTCCGGCAGCATTAGGAACATTTGTCAATAATAATGGAGTTGTGCCGTCTCCTTCGATAACACTTAATGTAGCTCCATCCTGCAATGTCAGATATATTTTACCTGTGCTTCCCGGTTTTACTGTTCTATTCAATAAATTTTCATTTTTAAAGTAAAATGCATATCCTCCTCTTTTGATAGTCGCCGTATTATTTCCTACCAGCTCCAGTTGAGAATAGTTATTATTAAACTTTATTCCGTAAAATAACAGTGTATTTTCATCTACTTCCATATTTGTCATATTGTTCAGTTTTATATCCGAACCTCCGTTGGCAAAAAGTCCTACACTTCCTTTACCTGACACTTTTAAAGTTCCGTTATTGAGTGTTGTAGTTGCAAGATTTGAATATCCTGTTATATTTCCTGAATGGTCATAAATAGGAATTCCCGCAGCATAAACTCCTACATTTTTTTGTCCCGAAACAGTAATTCCTCCTCCATTCATCGTATAGCTTCTTCCGTTGTTATATACCCCTATGGAGTTATCCCCTGTCATTTTTATATTACTGTTATTACTTACTCCTGAACTTTCTTTTATTGTTCCGCCTCTTTCTCCCTGACCTTCTACAACTAATCCTATGGAATTTTTAGTATTTACAGTAAGATTGGCATTATTTTCAAATTCTCCTCCTTTATACGCCATGAGTCCAAGCATATTATATCCTGTATTTGCAGTTATTCCTACTGTTATAGGAGTTGAATTTTTTACTTTTACAGGCTTATTCACATCAAGGTTATCCTCAGCAGGAGCTCCTGCTACTACACTGTTGATACTTCCATTGGCAAGCATGACTATGTTATACATATCATTATTATTAGCGTCCTTATTTCTGTTTTCCATAGCTGTCACAGTAAAATTACTTTTAGCAAGGTCTATTCCGAATTTATCAGTTCTGAATAACACTCCACCTTTAGCATTTTTTGTAAAATCTATTGACTGAACATGGCTATCCGTTATTACAAAATCATTTTTAGCTCTTGTCAGACCTGTAGTCATAAAATTTTTATCAAATTCAGTTCCCTGCATATAATCAGACTTTCTTAATAATCCTACATTTTCAGTTCCGCTAAGCAGTATATTCAGATTATATATATTTCCTATCGGATCTGTATTGGGTCTTGCCGTCAAATATGATTTTGCTCCGTCAGCCGGCTGAGAGCTTAATTCTCCTGCCTGATATTTACGTACCCTTTCAGAACCTGTTATTAATTTTGATACGGATACTCCTACATTGTGGCTTCCGTTTACTGTTATCCCTTTTGAATTTGGATCATTCAGACTACCGTCTATCACAGTTTCATCATAATATATTTGCGAATCTCTGGCTGTCTTGAAAATATTAGGTATTCTCAGCCCATAACTTCCTTGTATTCCTGAGTACACAGGATCTACCGATGTATCAGGGTCATCACTGTTTACTTCGATATTCCCTACTCTTGCATAAATATTCAGAGAGCCTTTATTATTGTAAGCAGGTAATTTCCCTTTAGGATTGGGAGTAGCTCCCGATATATTATCCGACTGATACGCAGTTCCCTGTATATCTGCTCTGAAAGTATATTCAGCAAAATCCATACCGATACTGTCTATTGCATTTACTTTTATAGTTCCTCTGTTTTCAAGAGTTGATTCCCAAGGTGCCTGTCTTCTGTATTTCCATTTAGCACTCGAAACTCCTATCGAATCAGTGTCTCCGTCTCCCAAATACCATGCTCTTTCTATTCCCGCATTGGCATTTGGATCATTAGGACTCAAAGTATGCCCGTAATCTCCATAATCTTCTATCATGGCAGTCATACCTATTACATTACTTGCGAGCCCGCCTGTTTTTGCACTTGTCTTTTCCAAAGTCATAGTTCCCTTGTTTATAGCTCTCGCAGCTATAGATCCGTATGCCTGATGTTCTATCCCTATTGTCATATGAGGAGCCGCTCCTGCATTTTTAGGATTAGGCGTCAGCATTTTATCTTTATAACCGTCTCTTCCCGACACTTTTAAATCCGCTTCCAAATTAAATTCTACTGTCCTGTTTACGCTTCCATAAGCATGATTTACACTTATTACTCTTATTGTATTTGTTCTTACAAGACCGTTTGAAGTATTTGTCCACGGTTCCTGAGTATGATTTTCAAATTTTAAAGTTTTTCCTGCTCCTCCTAACGTAAATCCGTCGGTCAGCACATTTAAAAATACTTGTTGAGAAGAAGCTCCATATTCCCTGTAATTCGGGTCTGTTCTCGGTCTCCAGTTAGTATTTATAGGAAATTTACGATCCGTTCTCGTAATCGAATCATCTAAAAATCCTAATCCCGGACTAACAGTGCTTTGAGAATATTCACTTGCAACAGGAGCCCCTGACGTATGAACATAACTGTATACTGACGAAGTAGTTCCATGTACTCCTCCGTCAGCAGGTCTGTTTGCTCTGCTTCTGTTGTCACTATGTCCATCCCATTTATACTGTCCTGTTCCTGAATACCCTGTATCCTGTATTTTTATATCGATTTCATTATCTATCAAATCCACATTACTGTTGGATACGATATAGTTCTGATTTGTATTCAGACCTATTTCCTGACCTTGTGCAAATCCTGTAGATACTTCATTCAAGGCAGGCGGTTCAAATACATTCGGCTCCAATTTATTTACCTTTATTTCTTCAAAACTTACTGTTTTTACTTCAGGTATTGTAAAATTCACATTTGGCTGTATTACAGTAGGATTTATATTTAAATTGGGCAATGCGGGTGTGTTTATACTTATAACGGGTTCAATTATAAAAGGAACTCCCGCATCAGGTACAGGTAATGTCCCCACTAATCCATAATTAAGCCCGTCTCTATGATTACTCAAAGAAGAAGTAGGATCTGAACTTATTCCGATATTTTCTATTACTCTCTTATATGTCTTTCCATATGGAGAAACGTTTGCTGACCACCAGTTACCTCTTTTATATACTCCCTCATAAGGATATTTCTCTTTTTTATCCCCTTTTCCTTTAAACGTTCCTCTCCAACTGTTGTAAAAATAATTCATCCCGTACTGCCAGCTACTCCACGGAGATTTCACTACATGATCTCCCTGCTCCATCAACTGGATTAACTCCAGATTTGCATTTTTCAATAATTTATTATTTTCCTTTTTTGCCCTTTTAAAAGTTGTATGCATATCATTTATTGAAGTGTTTAATTCTTTCTTTGTTTGATTTATTGCATTTTCCGTACTTTTTACTTCAGGCGATGTCAGACTGTCCGAAAATGATAATAGTCCAACTAACAGAAAACTCAACAGCAATCCCTTTGTATATTTAATATCTTTGCATCTTTTTGCCAAAGCTCTTAAGCTTTTCTCCATTTCTTTTAAATTGTTGCTCATTCTTATTCCTTTCTATTTTCTTTGATTTTTTTTAATTTATTCTTTTATTTTCATTCTTTATTTCCTATTTTTCAGTTAGAAATTTTTATGATTTACGGTTATTATAACAAATATTTTTAAAAAAAACAATCAAAAAAATTCTATAAAAAAGAGCTTTTCTCATTTTTAAATCTTAAATTGAACGCATAATCAATATTAGATACTTTAAAAGTTTAAATAACGTTTTTTAAAAAAGGCTATTTTAAAAATAGGAAATTACACAACGAAATAATATTTATTGCATAATTTCCTGATTTTAAAATAACCCTTTATTATTTATAATCTGCATAATTAAAAGTAGCAATTCCTGTAATAGGTCTCCTTATTATTCCTATTATTTCAGGATTTCTGTAGTGATTTTCCACAGAAAAATATATCGGTGCAATAATTGCCTCATCAATTAATATACGTTCAGCTTCATTTATTTTCCTGTCTCTTTCCCTACTGCTTCCCATTGATGAAATTTCATTCACGATCAGATTATATTTCTTTTTTGACCATACATCTTGATTTTTACCGTCCTCTTTTTTCCATCTTTCCAAATACGACAAGGCGTCATTATATTTAGGAGACCATGTATTGAGAACTATATCATAATTTCCTGCCCTTGTCCTGCTCAATCTTTCCTTAAAAGAAACTGTCGTTACTTCCGTTTCAATATTTAACTTTTTTCTTAATTCTTCCTGTAAAAACTGTATTTCAAGTATTTCAGGGTCGGAATTTCCTGACAGAAATCGAAGTTTCAGCTTTTTTATTCCTAATTCTTTCAATGCTTCTTCATATAATCTTTTCGCTTTTTCAATATCATTATCCTTGAAATAAGCATTATCAGGATAGTTTTCCCTGTATTTCCCCTTATACCCTGTAATTATACTGCTTATAAGCGACTTCGCGGGAATAGAGCCGTCCTTTTTTATTTCTCTGACATATTTTTCTCTGTCAACAGCAAGGGAAATAGCCTGTCTTAATTTCCTATTTTTCAGATATTTATTATCCAAGTTAAAATCCAGATACCATATTCTGCCATTGATAAATGTATCGAGTGTTTTTTCTTTTCTATATTGCTGCAAATTATAGTTTTCAACTCTGGACATATCTATTTCTTTATTTTTTATCAAATTATCTACAGCTTTAAAATCTGAAGAAACAATGTATTTTATTTTAGGAATTTTTATATTTTTACTGTTCCAATAATTTTCATTTTTTTCAAGAATAATTTCATCTTCTTTGAGTTCAGTTATTTTATATGGACCGTTAAACAGAAAATCGTCAAGTTTTACAGCAAACTTATCTCCCTTTTCCTTATAGAATTTTTCTTTCAAAGGAACCGCTATTGGCAAAGTCAATATATATTTAAAATAAGGCACAGGTTTTTCAAGTTCTATTTCAAGAGTTTTGTCATCTAAAGCCTTTACTCCCAATTCTTTTTCGGATACTTTACCTTCATAATATTTTTCCGCATTTTTTATCGAAAAAAGCATTTCAGAAAACTGAGCTGCTACTTTCGGGTCAAGAACTCTCTTAAATGCAAATAAAAAATCATTTGCCGTTATTCTGCTGCCGTCGCTCCATTTTGCACTTTCTCTGATTTTAAAAGTCAGTTTATCCGCTGATTCGGTAAAACTTTCGGCAACTCCTCCTGTATATTCGCCTTTTTTATCGAGTACAAGTAACCCCTCATAAATAGATGAATCTACTTGTGCCGCTATCATCTCGCTGAACAAATGGGGGTCAAGAGTATTATAATTACTTCCTAAATTAAATATTACAGCTGTTTCTTTAATTTTTTGTCCCTTATTTTTTTCTGAAAGAATTTCAGAAAAAAATATTACTATTCCTATAATTAGCAATATCAGCAAATTTTTCTTCATATTTTTTGCCATTTTACAATTCAATCCTTTTTTATTACAAATATTTTTTTATTTCTTCGACTTTATCCAGTCTTTCCCAAGGTAAATCAATATCGGTTCTGCCGATATGACCAAATGCGGCTAAATCCTGATATCTGAACTTTGGATTTCTCAATCCTAATTCTTTCTGAATTCCTTTAGGTGTAAGGTCAAATATTTTTCCCACAATTTCTTCTATTTTATTTTCATTGACTGTTGAAGTACCAAACGTATCAACTCTTATAGACACAGGTTCTACCACTCCTATGGCATAAGACAGCTGTACCTCACATTTCTCCGCAATACCTGCCCCTACTATATTCTTAGCTATCCATCTCGCCGCATAAGCAGCCGACCTGTCGACTTTTGACGGGTCTTTTCCCGAAAATGCTCCTCCTCCGTGTCTGAAATATCCGCCATAAGTGTCTATTATAATTTTTCTCCCTGTCAATCCTGAATCTCCGTGAGGTCCCCCGATTACAAATCTTCCTGTCGGATTTATATGAAATTTTTCTACTTTTCCAAAATCCATATCGTATCTATCAAGAACAGGTTTTATAACAAATTCTTTCAGTTCTTTTTCAATCTGTTCCCTTGTTACATTTTCATCATGTTGTACGGAAAGAACTACTGTATCTACATTCAATACTTTTTTCCCTGTTTCATCGTAAGCCAGTGTAACTTGAGCTTTCGCATCGGGTCTTGCCCATTTTAGAGTTTTATCTCTCGTAAGTTTTGTAAGGAGTATTATAATTTCCCTTGCCAGTGTCATTGCCAGCGGCATAAGTTCTTTCGTTTCATTTACCGCTCCTCCGAACATTATTCCCTGGTCTCCTGCTCCTCCGGTATCCACACCCATTGAAATATCAGGAGATTGAGAATGAATTGTATTCATAACGCCGCAATCGGAATCAAAACCCATTCCCGGCTTGTATCCTATCTCTTTGATTTTATTTCTTACGATATCCTGTATGTCAATATATGTAGTAGTTGTTATTTCTCCTCCTACTATTACCAGTCCTGTTGTAGCAAACGTTTCGCAAGCTACTCTTGCGTTAGGATCGTCTTTCAGGCATGCGTCCAGCACCGCATCGGATATTTGGTCACATATTTTGTCCGGATGTCCGGGAGACACAAACTCTGATGTAAAATAAACTTTTTTAAGCATTTCGCTTCCTCCTTAAAATTTTTTCAATTTATTTCAAGAATTTTTTCTAAAAAAAAACTCTTCGCCAAGAAGAGAATAATAATTCTTATCTTCGCATTATTATATGCCGGGAATTGGCACCTTATATTTTCATATAGGTTGCCGGGTACTAATAACGAGCCGCGTCTCTCATACCTCTCTTGATAAGTTGCATATTAAATTGTAAGTTTATTATAATACATTTTCTTTATTATGTCAAAATTTTTTATTCGTATATAAGAAATCTTTTTATCTTCGTTGTTTCTTAAAAAGATAACTCAAAAATAAGTTGTTGTCCGATTTTTTATATTCTGCATTCTTTTTATATTCTGTATTTTATTTCAGCTTTTTAAAAATTCTAATCTTTTAAATTCCCAAGATTATATAACTGCTGTCCAATAACTATTCTATTTCAGTTCTTCCTTCAAGGGATTTTCCTAATGTCGCCATATCCGTATATTCTATATTTCCTCCCATAGGTATACCGCTTGCTATTTTTGAAACTTTGATTCCTTTTTCTTTTAATATTTTTGTTAAATACAGATTTGTTGTCTCCCCCTCCAAATCAGGATTTAAAGCTAATATTATCTCCTGAACTGTACCGTCAAGTCTTTTTAAAAGTCTGTCTATATTCAAGTCATCAATGGTAACACCGTTTAAAGGGTCTATTTTCCCACCCAGTACATGATAAAGTCCGTTATATATTGCCGATTTTTCAAAAGCGGTTATATCTCTCACTCCTTCAACGACACATATTATATCTTTATTTCTTTTTTCATTTGAACATATTTCACAGACATCATTTTCAGACAAATTACCGCAAATAGAGCAGTGTTTTATATTCTCGTAAGAATCTTTTATTGTATAAAGCATATTTTCTATTTCCGAATTATCCTTTTCAAGAATATCAAAAGCTATTCTTGCGGCACTTTTTCTGCCTATTCCGGGTAATTTTGCAAAGACATTTATCAAATCATCCAATTTTTTCATTTTTCACCTTATTTTTCAATAAAAAAAATTTAATTAATAATAATTATCTCAAAAGCGGAATTATTGTCTTAAAACAATATAAAATCCATACTTTTGAGATAATTATCAATATTTTTTATTTTTAATTTTCTCCAATTCTTTCAACTTTAAATGTATTTGTAGTTCCTGTTTCAGATATTCCTGTAACTAATACTACTAATTCCCCTCTTTGTACTTCTTCGTGTTTTGCAGCCACTTCTTTTGCTCTTTCAAAGAAATCATCAGTTTTATCAAGATTTTTCTCAACATATGCTCTGACACCTCTTACTAATGAAAGCTGTCTTGCTGTCTGTTCACTATCAGTCAAAGCTATTATAGGTACAGTAGGTCCATATTTTCTAAGCATTCTCGCAGCTCTTCCTGATTTCGTCCAACAGATTATGAGTTTTGCATCCAATATTTGAGTAGATTCCACTGCTCCTATAGAAATTGCTTCGGTTACAGTAACAGTTCCTGTTTTAGGTACTATAGGATTTTTGAATTTTTTAAATTCATCCGTTCTTTTGGAAATACTTGCCATCATTTGTACAGCTTCTACAGGATACTTACCTTTTGCAGATTCTCCTGACAACATAACTGCATCAGTTCCGTCAAGTATGGCATTTGCCACGTCTCCTGCTTCAGCTCTTGTAGGTCTTGGATTTCTTATCATAGAATCCAACATTTGAGTAGCCGTAATTACAGGTTTTCCTGCTGCATTACATTTTCTAATCATCATTTTTTGAACAAACGGCACTTCTTCGGCAGGGATTTCCACTCCCAAATCCCCTCTGGCAACCATTATTCCGTCACTTAATTCAAGGATTTCATCAAAGTTATCCACACCTTCCTGATTTTCTATTTTAGGAATTATTTTTATATTTGCTCCTCCGTTTTCATCCAGCACTTTTCTAACTTCGGCAACGTCGGAAGCTTTTCTTATAAATGAAGCCGCAACAAAGTCCACTCCCTGTTCACAACCAAATTTCAAGTCAGCTATATCTTTTTCAGCTAATGCAGGCAATCCTACAGAAACTCCGGGCAGGTTCACTCCTTTAGTTTCTCCCAATTCTCCTGTATTTCTTATAGTACATACTATTTCATTTCCTTTTATTGAATCAACTTCAAGACCTACAAGCCCGTCATCCAGCAGAACAACATTTCCCGATTTTAAATCATTTACTATGCCCGGATAGGAAACAGATATTTTATCTTTATTTCCTACATAAGAATAATCTGTTGTAATTGTTATTTTATTTCCTGCTTCAAGTAATATGTCTTTTCCGCCTTCCAATTTACCTGTTCTGATTTCAGGTCCTTTAGTATCAAGCAATATTCCTATATTTTTACCTGTCTTTTCCATTACTTCTCTAATTCTTTTAATTCTTGTTCCATGTTCCTCAAAATCTCCGTGTGAGAAATTCAATCTCATTACATTCATTCCACTTTCAACTAATTTTGTAAGCATTTCCACACTTTCAGTTTTTGGTCCTATTGTACACACGACTTTTGTCATTTTTATTTTCATTTTTTATCCTCCTTTAAAAATCTCTTATAATTTAAAATATATTATAATGAAAGCATATTAGCTATTGCATAATCTGCAAAAGAACTTTTTGTATAATTTTCCCAAGCATAAGCTAAAGGGTGAGTAGTTACTTTTTCACTTTGAAGTCCTACCATAAGTCCGCCTTTTCCTTCAACGAGCAATTCCACTGCTTTAACACCCAGTCTTGTAGCAAGTATCCTGTCAAATGCTGTAGGTGCTCCACCTCTCTGAACATGCCCCAATATTGTTACTCTTATATTTGTATTTACCTTTTTGGAAAGCTCTTTTTCTATTTCCACTACGTTTCCTACACCTTCGGCTACGATTATTATATCGTACAGTTTTCCTTCTTCTCTTCTGAACTTAATAACTTCCGCCAAATCATCGATAGACGACTCTACTTCAGGAATGAGAACACCGCTGGCACCTCCTGCTATCGCAGAATATAAAGCGAGGTCTCCGCAATTTCTTCCCATAACTTCTATAAGATAAGTTCTTTCATGGGAAATTGCCGTATCTTTTATTTTTGATATGGCATCAAGTATAATATTTAGAGCCGTATCATATCCTATTGTATAGTCAGTTCCCGCAACATCATTATCTATCGTTCCCGGTATTCCTATTGTCTTTATTCCGTGTTCTTCATACAAATAATGTGCCCCGTGAAAAGACCCGTCTCCACCAATTACGACCAGTCCTTCTATTCCTCTTCTTTTCAAATTTTCTGCTGCCTTTGCCCTGATAGCAGGGTCTTTAAATTCAGGAAGTCTTGCAGAAAGAAGTATAGTTCCTCCCTGATCTGCGATTCCGCTTACATTCAATGGAGACATCTGGAATATCTGATCTTCATACAGCCCCTTGTAGCCTCTCTTTATTCCGAAAACGTCAATCCCTTTAGTCATAGCCGATTTAGCCACGGCTCTGACAGCAGTATTCATCCCTTGGGAGTCTCCTCCACTTGTTAAAACTGCGATTTTTTTCATATTTTATCTCCTTATCTCCTTTTCATTACAAATTATTAACGCTTAAATAGTATCATTTTTTTCCATTTTTTTCAATGAATATTTTTTACAACAAAAAAAACTCTTGATTTTTTAAAAAATTTAAGAGTTTTTTATTAATATTTTATTTTTTAACTATTCCTCATTTTGCTCATTTTCTTCAAATTCAAAATATTCCCCCATATTTCTAAATTTTTGATATCTTCTCTCAAGCAACTCTTCTATTGTAAGTTTGTCTATTTTCTTAAATTCTTTCAGAACAGCCGCTTTCAAATTTTGGGCAGTTTTTCTGAAATCTCTGTGAGCTCCTCCCAGAGGTTCTTCTATTATTTCATCTATCACTTTCAGACCTTTTAGATTTATAGCATCCATTTTCAAGCTTTTTGCCGCTTCCGCAGCTTTCGTCGCATCGTTAAAGAGTATGGAAGCACAGCCTTCGGGAGATATAACCGAATACACACTATTTTCAAGCATTAGAACTGAATCTGCGACACCTATCCCCAATGCTCCTCCACTTCCTCCTTCTCCTATAACTACAGAAACTATAGGTACTCTAAGACTGAACATTTCCGACAGATTTTTCGCGATAGCTTCTCCCTGCCCTTTTTCTTCAGCTTCAATTCCGGGATATGCTCCCGAAGTATCTATCATAGTAAGTATAGGAAGTTCAAATCTTTCAGCCATTCTCATCAATCTCAATGCTTTTCTGTATCCTTCAGGACTTGCCATTCCAAAGTTTCTAAACATATTGGATTCCAAATCCCGCCCTTTCTGATGTCCTATTATCATTATATTATATCCGTCTACTGATGCTAAACCTCCGATTATTGCATGGTCATCTTTGGAAAGTCTGTCCCCATGCAGCTCCACAAAATCCTGAGTCAGTTCTTTTATATAGTCCAGAGTATAAGGTCTTTTAGGATTTCTTGAAATTTGGATTCTCGCCCACGAATCCATTTCTTTTTCTGAAAATTCCAAATATTTTTCTTCAAGATTTTTTTCCAGCTCTTTTATCTGTTTGGAAAAATCAATTTTCTGCTCTTCGGAAAAGCGTTTTAATTCTTCTATTTTATCTTCCAGTTCTTTTATTTCTTCTTTGACACTCATTTTTCCTCCAAAATTGTAAAATACATAAAAATATTATATAAGTTTTTCAAGTATACGATAAATTGTCATTTTCAAATCTTTTCTTTCACTTATGACATCTACCATACCGTGTTCAAGTAAAAATTCTGCCCTTTGAAATCCTTTAGGCAGTTTCTGATTTACTGTCTGTTCTATAACTCTCGGTCCTGCAAAAGCTATGAGGGCATTAGGTTCGGTTACTATAATATCTCCCAGCATTGCAAAAGAAGCCGTTACTCCTCCCGTTGTAGGATCCACAGGCACCGAAATAAAAGGCATTCCCGCTTCATTCAGCCTTTTAACGGCACCCGACGTTTTAGCCATTTGCATAAGAGAAACTATACCTTCCTGCATTCTGGCACCTCCCGAGCTGGAAACGATGACAACGGGTATTTTTCTTTCTACCCCTCTTTCCAATGCTCTTGTAACTTTTTCTCCGACAACGGAACCCATACTTCCGCCCATAAAATTAAACTCCATTGCAGCCATGCTCACTTCTATTCCGTTTATTTTTCCTATACCGCTTATTATTCCGTCGAGCATTCGGCTTTTTTCTCTTGAGCTTTCAAGTTTTTCTTCATAATTAGGAAATTTCAGGAAATCTTTTGAATTTAAAGTTATATCTTCTTCTACAAATGTTCCCTCATCTATAAGAAGTTCTATTCTTTCAAAAGCCGTCAGTCTGAAATAATTTCCGCATTTAGGACAGATATTCAGATTATTTTTTAAATCCTCATTATAAATTATTTCATTACATCTGTTACATTTTTTCCACTTATTATCATCTACAACATCTACTGTCAATTTTGACTTTGAAGTAACAGTTGCATATTTATTTTTTGATTTTTTACTTGAAAACAATCCCATTTTTCTCACCTTTCTGAAAATTACTGTATCTATATATTTATTTATATGCTACATTTTCATATTTTTATATCTTACATTTTTATATCCTGCATTGATTTTATGTGAATTTCTTAGTATTTTTATTATATTGTTTTTTGTATCTATTATTTATTTATTCATTATTTCTCGTTTATTTCTCGTTGATTTTATTATCGTTATTTTATCTCATTGTTTTAAAACGCCTTACAAGTTAATTTTAAGATTACTATTGTTTTACTATTATATTACTATTATTCAGTTTCATCAACTACGAATTCTAATATTATCTGATTACTATTATTTTATTACCATATTACTATTATTCTATTATCATTATTTTACTGGTCTGATAAATTACAGACACTTATATTATTAACATTAATCTGAATTAATAAATAACTTGTGTTATCTTTAAATTTTACCTTATGAAACTTAGTTTTAGCTTTGGAATATCAAATTTACTCTAAATATACTCTAATTATAAAAACAAAAACAAATAAATTTTTAAATAAATCTAATAATCAAAAACATATTATTCTATATTATTAAATATATACGGAATATTATCCCCTGACTGTTTTCCTGAGTGGAAACATATTATTATATATTATTAAATATATACTATTTAAAATAATCATTTTTATTTTCCAACTTGAAATTATATTTATCAAAGGATAAAGAATAGCAGCATAAATAAAGCTTACTTTCTTTCCTGCTTTTACCGTACTTTCTATCCCCTATTATAGAATGCCCTATATTCGAGAGCTGTACTCTGATCTGATGTTTTCTTCCTGTTATCAGTTCAATGTCCAATAAGGAAATTCCATTTTTCCGTAAATTTATATCTAAATCTGATAAAAAATTTTTATCTTTTTTCAGATTACTGAATATATCCGATTTTTGGCTGTCAATGTTTATTGTATTGAGATTTTTATTGACATTTTCCGAATTAGTATTTTTTAAACCAATATTTTCTGCACCTGTACTTTTTGGTTTTTCATTTTTTAAAGCATCGTCTTTTAAAGAATTGGTTTCTTTTATTTCCAAAGAGATACTCTCTATTTTTTTAAATTTTGTAATACTTTTTTTAGCTTCCCTATCATTTTTGTTTTCTGTCTGAATTACACCGTTTTCAGTAACTTTGAGAAAACTTTCTATTGTGAATTCTTCTTTTTCAGGTACTCCTTCTATTATTGCTATATATTTTTTTTGGACTTCATTGTTTCTTATTTTTTCCGAAATATATCTTAAAAATTTCATTGTTTTACAGCCTATAACAAGACCTGATGTTTCATAATCCAATCTATTTGCAAAATTTATATTATTATTTCCGTATATTTCTTTAAAAATCTCTGAAAGACCGAATTTATGACCGGTTCCTTTATGCATAGGTATATTTCCGGGCTTATTTATAATGAAAAAGTCATCATTTTCAAAAATTATTATTTTTTTATATTTATTTTTATCAAACAAAAATGTTTTTTTAGTTTTTCTAATTTCTTTTTCAGTTTTTTCAACGTTTAAATTTTTGACGGTTATAATGTCATTTGAACAAAGTCTGTAATTTTCTTTTGACTTTTTACCATTTATTTTTATATCGCCTTTACGCAATGCCTGAAATATTTTACTAAGAGGCTCATTTTTACAAATTTTCCTTAAATATCTGTCCAATCTCATTCCTTCGGTTTCACTGCTCACAGTATATTCAAAAATTTCCATTTTTTCTCCGTAACTTAAAAATCTAATCTTCAATATTTATTTTAATACTTTCGACTAATCCTATCATAATAAAAGAAGATAAAAACGAACTTCCTCCATAACTTAAAAATAAAAGAGGTTTCCCCGTTACAGGAACAAGACCTATTGTCATACCTATATTTACTATGACATGCATAAAAAATATTCCCGATATGCCATATAATATCAGCCTCGCAAATCTGTCCTGTGTCAGCTTGCTTATCCTCATTATGTTCAGTATAAGCAGAAAATAGAGCAGTATAACCAGTGTTGAACCTATAAATCCCGTTTCTTCCGAAACTACCGAAAATATGAAATCGGTCTGCGGTTCAGGCAGAAATTCAAGTCTGCTCTGACTTCCCTGTAAAACTCCTTTTCCATATAGTCCTCCCGCTCCTACAGAAATTTTAGACTGGGTAACATGCCAACCGCTTCCTCTGCTGTCCTTTTCAGGGTCTAAGAAAGTCTCGACTCTCGTTCTCTGATAATCACTCAGGACAAATCTGTAAATGGGATATATGGACAGAAGAACTATTATTCCTATTATCCATATCGGCTTCATATCCGCCCCATAGAGAAATATCATAAATACAAATGAACATACTGTTATAAGTGTCGTTCCCAAATCCGGCTGGAGCAGGATCAGCAATATTAATGGAAGAGCAGGTAAAAAGGAACCTATTATATCTTTCAGGTTATTTATCCCTTTACTGTATCTGTAAACTATCCAAAAAGCAATTATAACTATTATTCCTATTTTTACAAATTCTGACGGCTGTAACTGAAAAGGTCCCAATTTTATCCATCTTTGAGCTCCTAACGTCTTTTTCCCCGCAAATCTTACCAAAAGCAGAAGTACCGCACTCAATACATAAATATGCTTTATATATTTTTTCAAATCTTTATAATCAAAAAGTGATATTCCAAACCAAAGAAGTGTACCGATACTTATCCATATAAGATTTTGTATTACAAATTTATTTGACCTTGTGGCACTGTATACAAAAATTGTACTGATTGTTACAAGAGAGTACACGACCAATAATATCATCTTATCCATTTTTATAATATTGCCTTTTATTATTTCTGTCAATCTCTGATTTCGAAACATAATTATTTATCTCCCTTTAGATTTCCCGAATTTAAATTTCCTAAAATTGTAATATTTTTATCTGAATACTGATTTTTCAAAAATTCATTTATTTTTTTCAGCTTTATATCCTGAACTTCTTTTTTCAATTTATCAATATTTATTATTTCACCTTTTCTCGTAAAATAATTCCCGATAATACTCATTCTCGACCTTGGGTTTTCCATGGAAAAGGCAATTTTACTTAAATATTTGTTTTTAGCTTTCTGTAATTCAGTTTCCGTAATTCCCTCTTTTCTCATTTTTTCAAATTCATTTAGAGTAATATCGACGGCTTCCTTGTAACTTTCTTTATTTGTTCCTATATAAGTCGTTACAACTCCGCCCTCTTTATAATACTGGTTATAAGTATAAACCGAATAGGCAAGCCCTTTTTTCTCCCTTATTTCCTGAAAAAGTCTAGAACTCATCGAGCCGCCCATGACGTTAGCAAGGATATCGGTATATATTTTATCACTACTGTCATAAGGCTGTCCCTCATAAGAAATACATATATTTACCTGATTTATATCTTTTTCATAATTATTTTCGCCGCTTTTAAACTTAAATCCTATATTTTTTCTTCTGTCCACTTTTTTATCATTCAATTTTGAGAAATATTCATCAATTTTTTCAATTATTTCATCTTTTTGAAAATTACCTGAAACAACAATGACAATATTATCTTTTGTATATCTTTCATTATAATATTTTTTTATCATTTCCGAAGTAAAACTTCTTACACTACTTTCAGTTCCTATGATTGCTTTCCCGTACTGTCCCTCAATACAATCTGCATAATTCAGCTCAAATACTAAATCATCGGGACTGTCTTTGTACATTTTTATTTCTTCAATTATCACATCTTTTTCTTTTTTCAGCTCATCATCAGGAATTAACGAATTTGTTACAATATCAAATAAAATATCGACAGATTTTCCTAAAAATTCTGTAAGAGCATTTATATAAAACACTGTTTCTTCTTTGGTTGTATGGGCATTTATGCTCGCTCCCAAATAATCCACTTCTTCGGAAATCTGAAAATAATTTCTTTTGGAAGTACCTTTAAAAATCATATGTTCCAGCACATGAGAAATACCCTCTTCCTCATCGCTTTCATCTCTTGACCCCGTTTTTACAAATACTCCTACAGAACAGGTAGAAATATTGTCAAGTTTATCAAATATTACTTTTATTCCCTGATCTGTGATTATTTCCTGTGTCATTTATTCCTCCATTCAACTTTTATCTTAGTTATTATCATTTATTATGATTATTCCTTATTGTTCAAATCCCCAAATTCAATTTTTATCGCAGTTACCGACAATCAAAAGTCTAACACCTAATATTCCGCATCAATAAACAGTTTTATTCCAACTCCCAAATAAATCAGCAAAGGCAAAAAACACGCTATATATACAGGCATTGTTCCTGCCGAAGCGATAGATTTCAATATTGTGCTGAATCCGTAATATGAATATCCTATTATTACCGACAGCCCTATATTTACAGCTGCTCCTCCTCTTACATAACGGCTCCCCAATGACAGTCCTATAAAACACATTACAAATGAAGCGAGCGAAAAAGATATTCTGTAATAAAAATCTATGAGTAAATCTATAGAATCCGCACCTACCCTTGAAAAATAAACTATTTTTTCTCTTAATTCAGGCATTGTGAGATTTTTTGCTTTTACAGGGTCAGCTAGAATATCATCTATGGGAACTTTAAATTTAAAATTGGCTGAGTCTATATTATTGGAAACATTTGTTGCTATATTATGCTCCTTTAGATTTTCAAAAGTCCAATTGTCCGTCCCTTTTTGCATAACGGCACCCGTCGCTGTATAAACTGTCTTTATATTTTTAAATCCGTCTGTCATTTCTATTATTTCGATTTCTCTCATAATACCGTCTTTTTTATTTACATAGCCGCTATAAAGCACTTTGTTTTTATCAATTTTTACAAGTACAAAATTCTTTTCAGCTTTTACAGGTTCTCCCTGCTCCAGCTTTACGAGTTTCATATTACTTTTCTTACTGTTTGATTTTCCCAATATGTCTATATTTATAAATAAAACCGATATACTTATAATAAATGAAAAAATCAAGGGAAATTTAGCAATTCTCAAAAAACTTATTCCGCTTGTTTTCATTGCGGTTATTTCGAGCTGTTTCGCCATTTTACTTATAGCTAAAAGACTACCGAGCAATATTCCCAATGGTGCGGTATTCGTTATTATTTCGGGTACTCCGTAAGATAAATATTTGAAAGCTTCTCCCAAAGTAAATTTACCGTCCATTATCCAGCCTGTCAGATTTATGCTTTCAGCCAGTATAAATATCAGGAAAAACATCATCATTCCCAGAAAAAAACTTTTTATATAATTCAGAATTATATATTTATCCAATTTATTCATTAAATTAATGTCTCCTATATTTTTTTATTGAGAAATAAACACACAGTAAAAATAAGATAAAGTTAGGTATCCACATGGCAACAGTTACAGGAACATTATTTTTTAGTATCATAATTTTCGCATAATTGACTATGGCAATGTATCCAAAAATTACTATAAGACTTATTCCGAAACTTATACCTTTTCCGCTTCTTCTGTTCCCCACAGAAAGCAAAACTCCTAACCAGCATAGAAACACACTCGCCAAAGGTCCTATAACTCTCTGATACGACTCGATAATAGCTTTTAGTGCCGGCTCTCTCATTTCGGGATTATTTATATTATTTTTGTAAAATTCTTTTAATTCCTTTAAATTCATCTCGCTACGTTTTTTCTGCTTTTCTCCTTCATCAGAAGTAACAAACGTAGAAACGGGAACACGCTGTTCTTTATATTCCGCTGCTACCTGACTGTTTCCTTCCTTATCAAAGGAATATCCTTTTACATCGTTTAAAACTATTACCCCTGGGTCAAATGTGGCGTTTTTGGCGAGAAATATTACAGGATAAGGATTACTCCCCTGTTTATTCAATAACAAAAACTGATTTGCAGTGGCTTTTTTATTATCCACTTCATCTATATAAAAGCCAAATCCTTTTTCAGGGTTAGTCAGAAATATCTTTTCTTCAGTCAGTGAACTCGGTCTCATAGTCAAAAGAACTTTTGTCTGTTTATTTATATTTTCCAAAGCTCTCGGATTTACATATATTTCAAGACCCAAACCTATAAAAGTCAATATCACTCCGAATATAAAAGCGGGTTTTATAATTCTGAAAAGACTTATTCCCGAACCTTCCATAGCTATTATTTCATTTGTCTCGGAAAGTCCGCCGTAGACAAGCATTACCCCTAAAAAAGCTCCCATTGGTATAGTTTGTACCAATATCCCGGGTATCACGTAAAAGAAATAGTCAACTACTGACAGAAAAGGCAAATCGCTTGAAAACAGTTTTTCCATTACTTCCATAAGTACATTCAGCATCAGGATAAATGTAAATATACTTATACCGAATACTGACGGTAATATTAAAGAGTTATAAATATATTTATCTATTATTTTCATTATTTTTTATTCCTTCATCCAGATTATTATTTTCCTTAAGCTCATTTAATATACTTTTTTCCAATTTTTCTTCTCTTCTTTTTTTCCTATATTTATTCACGTCATTTTTTATAAAATCAGGAAATACTTCGGAATAAACGCAGAGATATTCCGTTATTCCCTTTACAGCCATACTCTCATTTCTTATATCTTTCAATCTCCTGCTGTGAGTAGAGCCTATAAGTATTATTATGTATATTATAAAAATTATAAATGTCGTTTTTATTAATCCAAGAATTCCTCCCACAAAGTCATCCATTTTTATCAGTTTTATACTTTTCAGGAAACTGCTGCTTAATCTCAGTAAAATTGTAAATGAAATATATAATATTGCAAATGCTATAACATATATTTTCAACTGGTCCCTTGAGTCTTTTTCCACGAGCTTGAATAAAACTTTTACAGCTCCATAAGTATATTTCATAAAATAAAGAATGAGAAGGTACCTGAAAGTAGCAAAAAACTCAAGCGTAAACCCTCTTTTTCTTCCTAATATAAAAGAAAAAACCAGTAATATTACAAATCCTATATCCAATATCATTTTTTTCTCCCGTATATTTTATTCATTTTCATTGATATATATTCTGGGAACCCTCTGACTTATTCCACATAAAATTTCATAAGATATTGTATTGCAGACATCTGCGACTTCGACTACACTTATATTTTCTCCGAAAAATTCGACTACATCCCCTTTTTCAGCTTCTTTTGCGATTTCTTTAGGAAGAAGAATTATAAGCTGGTCCATACATATCCGCCCTATTATGCTGCATTTATGTCCTTTATAATATACATAACCTCTGTTCGACAAATCCCTTCTTACACCGTCAGCATAGCCTATCGACACGGTAGCCAGTGTATCTCCCTTTTTAGCTAAATAAGTATTGCCGTAACTTATATAACTGTCCTCATAAAGTGTCTTTATATAGCTTATCTTTGCATACAGCGACATTACGGGTTTAAAACGGTAAGGATTCGTTTCCTCGGGAGTAACTCCTCCGTACAATATTATCCCCACTCTTATGAAGTCATATTTACTTTTCTGAAACTTTAAACTGCCGAAGCTGTTAAGAAGATGTCTATACTTTACAGACGGCAATTCTTTCACAAGTTTTTCCGTAATTTTTTCAAATTTTTCTATCTGTAAATTTGTATAATCTTCATCAGAATCAGAAGATGAAAAATGGGAAAAAACGCCTATTGGCTTCACATATTTACAGTTTTTGAGAACATCAGTCAGCTTATCCGTATCATTAGGCTGAAATCCTACTCTTCCCATTCCCGTGTCCAATTTAATAAATACATCCGTATCAAATCCGCTCTTTTCCAGATAATCAATTTCCTGAAAATCTGTAACCATAAAATAAATATTTTTTTCCGAAACAGATTTTGCATATTGATTTTCAATAGGCCCTAAAATAAGGATATTTACATTATCGTTCATTTCTCTTATTTTGAGCGCTTCTTCAGCTGTCGCCACTGCAAAATTCCTAATTCCTTTTTTAATAAGCATTTCACATATTTTATTCATTCCATGTCCATAGGCGTCCGCTTTTATAACTGCCATTATATGTTCTTTGGAAGCTATTTTTTCAATTTCTTTAATATTTTCATACAGATTTTTTATATTTATTTCTGCCCAGCAACGCATTTCCTTTTCACCTTCTGTTTAAATTCATATTAAATTTATTCCGATTAGATTTATACTAACACTTTTTCATCTTCGTCATATCCATTAACTGTTCTCTGTCTTTTTCTGTTTTTATCGTGATTGTCCGTATTTTTTCTTTTCTTTCTGTATTTTCTCATCAGATAAACTAACGGACTTGCTACGAATATTGAAGAATAAGTTCCGAATATCATTCCTATAAACAATGCAGTATTAAATGTTTTCAATGAATCTCCTCCAAATAAGAGCAGCACTGTTATTGACAGTAATGTAGTCAATGACGTAAATAATGACCGCATATAGACCTGATTTACACTTTCTTCTATGATTTCTGCAAAGCTTTTCACTTTACCGTCTTTAGCGTCATTTTCCCTGATCCTGTCAAATACAACGATTGTATCATTCATTGAATACCCGAGTATAGTCAGTATTGCGGCTATAAACGGTGTATTTATCTCATATTTCAGAAACGCAATAAGTCCCATGGCTATTATTACATCATGCAATACTGCCGCTACCCCTGCAATCGCATAGACAAACTCAAATCTTATAGTTATATAGACGATTATGAGTAAACTTCCTATAAGTAATGCAGTAAGAGCATTGGAAGTCAGTTCTTTCCCTATTGTAGGTCCTACAGTATCATATTTCACAAGCTCATATTTTCCCGTTTTTTCTGTCAATTTACTCAAAACAGTATTTTTCTGAGCGTCCGTCAACTGTTCCGTTCTAAGGACTATTGTATTATCTTCGGAATACTGAAGTCTTCGATTTTTCAACTGCGGCACTTCGTTCACAAGACTGTCCAATGTACTGTTTAATGCGTCTTTATTTATAGTTTGAGCGTACTGGAGCTGTAACAAATCTCCTCCTTTAAAATCAACTCCTAAATTCAGTTTTATTGTAAAGAAGAAAATAATTGAAATTAAAACCATTATTGCCGAAAAACCTAAATAATATTTTTTTAACTGTATAACTCTTAAATTCATTATTTTACTCCTTTCCAGAACAGCTGTTCTTTTTTTACTTTAAATAAAGATATTACAAGCTTAAATAATACTTTTGTTATAAACAGTGCAGTAACTATAGTAATAAGCACTCCCAGTGTAAGAGTAACTGCAAACCCCTTTACAGGTCCTGTACCGAAAAAGAATAATACGGAGGCCACAAGTAATGTAGTTATATTTCCGTCCAATATGGCAGGCAGTCCATTTTTAAATCCATGTTCCACGGAATCCTCAAGGGAATAACCTTTTCTAAGCTCTTCTTTTATCCTTTCAAAAGTAATGACATTTGCATCGACTGCCATTCCTAAAGTCAGTATAAATCCTGCTATTCCCGGCAATGTCAATGTAGCTCCTATCATACTGAAAGAAGCCAATACCAAAAATCCGTATATAGCCAATACTATATCGGCTATCAGTCCGGGTATTTTATAAACTCCGAACATAAATAAGGAAATTGCAATCATAGCTATTATACCTGCAAGTTTTGTCTGCTGTATGGACTCATTTCCTAATGTAGCTCCTACTGTTCTTGTCTCAAGTATTTTTATGTTTACAGGCAATGCTCCTGATTTCAACAGATTTGTCAATGCTTTTGCGTCTTCGACATCGGTCGTAGTTATAACTCCCTTTCCTCCGGGTATTTCCGAATTTATTTTTGGTGCAGACTGTTCTTTTCCGTCAAGCATTATTGCCAGCTGTCTGCCGATATTTTCCCTTGTTATTTTTGCAAACGTTTCAGCACCGCTATTATCTAATTCAAAAGCCACTTCAGGCTGTCCAAACTGTCCCTGCACGAGATTAGCATTTTTTATGGCAGAACCTTCGAGCAAAGTCGGTCCATACGTTCCGTCCTCATTTTTTATTTTAAATTCCAGTTTAGCAGTAGTACCTATCAAATCTATGGCTTTCTGAGGGTCTTTTATTCCTGCCAGTTCCACTATCAGCCTGTCAGTTCCGTTTATCTGAATTACAGGTTCCGAAACTCCCAGACTGTCTATTCTTCTTTCCACTATATCCCTTACTTTGTCCATAGTATCAGTCTCAACTTTTCCCTGAGCCTGTAATACTACGTAAGTTCCACCTCTTAAATCAAGTCCTAATTTTATTTTATTAGTGTATAATATCGCTCCCGGAATGATAATTATAGCTAATAATAAAATATAATGTATTGTTCTATTCTTCATTACTCGCCTTTCCACAAATATAAATTTGTTAATTTTCTTTGCTTTGTTTTAGTTGTTTGTTTTAATTATTTATTTTAATTTTATTGTTACTTTGATATATCTAAAATCTTTATATATCTGAAATCCTGTTTCCAAATCTTTTCATATTTGTTTTTTGTTTTATTTTTTATATTATTTTACTGTATCCAAATATTTCTGAAGTATTATTGATGCGGCTACCATATCTACAACTTTCCGTCTTTCTTTCCCATTTTTCTTTGAATAATTTTTGAGATAATGTTCGGCTTCGGTAGTTGTATATCTTTCATCTACCATAAATACTTCAATATTCGGAATATTTTTTTTCATCTCTTCGACAAATTCCTCCACTTTTTCAACTTGACGTTTTTTTGTTCCGTCAAGGCTTTTAGGAAGCCCTACGACTATTTTTTTAGTTCCCTCATCGTCTAATATCTCTTTTATTCTTTCAACAGGATTTACAAGATTTCTGTCTATCACTTCAAGGGCAGTCGCCAAAATACCCAAAGGGTCGGACTTTGCAACTCCTATCCTTACATCACCCACATCAAGTCCTATAAATTTTTTCATATTATTCCTCATTAATTTTTATCAATCTTTTTGCTAATTAATCTTTTCCAATTTCAATTAAATTTTTTATTAATTAGCTTTTTCTTATTGTGAAAGCTGTGAAACAATATATTCCTTACTTTTTTCAACCGCTTCTTTTACAGCCTGCCCGTTCTTACCTCCTGCCTGTGCAAAGTCAGGTCGACCGCCGCCATTTCCGTCGGCTGCCTGTGCTGCAACTTTTACAATATCTCCGGCTTTTATTTTTGAAATCAGATCTTTTGTAACTCCTGCTACAAATACCGCTTTTCCATTGTCAGAACCGAGAATAATTATACCGCTCTGGAGCTTTTCTTTTCCTCTGTCCACTATCTCTTTCAATTCATCAATGTTTTTATTTTCAAATGAAGCCTTTAATATTTTTATACCATTTACCGTTTCGACTTTTTCAAGTAATTCATTAATTTCGTATTTCACCAATTTTGTCTGTAATTGTTCATAAGCCTTGATGGCAGTTTTTGCTTCCACGATATATTTTTCTATGATATCTATGACACTCTTGTCATCTGTCTTAAGCATTTCCGCTATTTTGCCTATTTTTTCTTCCAGTCTGTTTACATAGCTCAAACTTTTATGTCCTGTAGTTGCCGTAATTCTTCTTACTCCCGAAGATATCCCTGTTTCAGACTCTATATTAAAGAGTCCAATTTCTCCCGTAGACTGAACGTGGGCTCCTCCGCAAAGTTCTATTGAAAAGCCCGGAATTTCGACTACCCTTACTATATCTCCATATTTATCCGAAAATAATGCCATAGCTCCTCTATTTTTTGCGTCCTGAATATTTTCATAATCTATTTTTGTTTTTATATTTGAAAGTATTACGTTATTTACTTCGGCTTCTATTTCTTCAATCATTTCCTTAGATATAGGCTCATAGTGAGAAAAATCAAATCTCAGTTTTTCATTATCTACGAGGGAACCTGATTGTTCTACATGAGTTCCCAGTTTTTCTCTCAACACTTTATGAAGAATGTGAGTGGCAGTATGATTTCTCTGAATGTCTTTTCTTCTTTCCACATCAATCATAAGATTTACAGATGTATTTTCCACAGGTACAATCCCTTTTATGACTTCTATCTGATGAATAAAGACATCTCTCTTTTTGACAACGTCCACGACTCTACCTTCAAATTCTCCGGCAGTTATTTTTCCTGTATCTGCGACCTGTCCTCCTGACTCAGCATAAAACGGAGTTCTGTCAAATATCATTTCATATCCGCTCATTCCCTCGCTTTTAGCCACATAAAGCACTTTTCCTTCATCTTCAAATTTTTCATATCCTGTAAATTCTGTTTTTCCATGTTTTTCAAAAAATTCATCTATAAAGTCGTCCTTAATCATATCAGAAATAGTAATTCTGCTTCGTTGAGACCTTGCAACCTGTTCTTCCAGTCTTTTTTCAAAATCTTCTTCCGATACTTCTATCCCCTCGTTATTTAGTATCAGTTTTGTCAGTTCAAAAGGAAATCCGAATGTATCATATAATTTGAAAGAAATTTCCGAAGACAGCTTTTTCCTGTTTTCCTTTTTTAGCTTTTCTATTTCTTCTGAAAGCATTTCAGTACCATTTTTCAATGTTGTTGAAAATCTTTCTTCCTCTATTTTTATTACTTTTTCTATATATTCTTTTTTCCCGACCAAATCAGGATAGCCCTCTTTCATGGTTTCCACAACATAATCTACCAGTCTGTAAAGAAATATGTCCTCTTTTTCAAATACTTTTCCTTTAGCTACACTCCCCACTCCGAAAGCTCTTCTTATTATTTTTCTCAGTATATATCCTCTTCCCTCATTGGACGGCAATACTCCGTCCCCTATTAGAAATACTGAAGCTCTTATGTGGTCAGCTATTATTTTTACAGCTTCATCGTGTTCTTCTTTTTTTATATCCAGAATTTTTTCAATCCCTTTTATGATAGGCATAAATAAATCTGTTTCAAAATTACTGCTTTTATTTTGAATAACTGAAGCTATTCTTTCAATCCCTGCTCCCGTATCTATATTTTTTTCAGGCAAAGGAACTAATGTACCGTCTTCAAGTCTATTCCATTCGGTAAAAACCAAATTCCATATTTCTAAAAACCTGTCTCCCTCATCTCCAGGCTTGGAGTTTATTTCTTCATTATTTTTTCCCATATTTTTCGTATCATAATAAATCTCGCTGCATGGTCCGCACGAACCTATAGGTCCTGCTGCCCACCAGTTGTCATCTTCTCCCAGTCTTACAAGTCTTTCTTTAGGAATACCTATTTCCTCATTCCATATTTTGTAAGCCTCATCGTCAGTTTCAAAAACCGAGACCCATAATCTTTCTTTATCAAGTTTCAGAACTTTTGTTATATATTCCCATGACCACTCGATAGCTTCCCTCTTAAAATAATCTCCAAAAGAGAAATTTCCCAACATTTCAAAAAAAGTATGATGTCTCGGTGTCTTTCCGACATTTTCCAAATCGTTTGTTCTTATACATTTCTGATATGTAGTTATTCTTTTAAAAGGGGCTTCCTTTTCACCTAAAAAAAATGGTTTAAAAGGTACCATTCCTGCTACCGTGAGCAATAAACTCTTATCGTCGGGTATTAACGAAGCACTTTCAAAATGCTTATGTTCTTTTGATTTAAAAAAATCAACAAAACTTTTTCTTAGCTCATTCCCTGTCATTTACTTTTCGAGATTATTATTTTATTGATTAAATTATAAAGATACTTTATTCAATATAAAATAATCCCGTCTCCTTTCTTTTATTTTTACTCTATTATTTTTTCTTCTATTTTTACAAGCATCTTAGATTTTACAAGTATTTTAAATTATAGCCCATTTCCCTTTTTTCTTCAAGATATTTTCTCTAATCCAATTTAAAGTTATCTCCCAAATAGACTTTCCTTGCTGTTTCATTATTGGCTATTTCTTCGCCTGTTCCTGATATAAGTATCGTTCCTTCCGCCATAATATAAGCTCTTTCAGTAATTCTCAACGTTTCCCTTACATTGTGGTCGGTTATGAGTATCCCAAGCCCTTTTTTCTGCAATTGTATAATGATATTTTGTATATCTTCCACTGCAATAGGGTCAACTCCTGCAAAAGGTTCGTCAAGAAGTATAAAATCAGGATTTGTAGAAATCGTCCTTGCTATCTCCACACGCCGTCTTTCTCCTCCAGAAAGGGCATATCCTAAACTTTTTGCCACATGAGACAGTTTGAACTCTTCTATCAGGCTGTTCATTTTAGCTATTCTTTCTTTTTTAGGAATTCCTCTCATTTCAAGCACTGAAACGATATTTTCTTCGACAGTCAGATTTCTAAAAACGGAAGCTTCCTGCGGAAGATAGCCGAGTCCAAGTCTTGCCCTTTTGTACATAGGAAAATTTGTAATATCTTCGCCATTATATGAAACTCTGCCGTTATTAGGTTTTATAATTCCCGTTATCATATAAAAAGTGGTCGTCTTTCCCGCACCGTTAGGTCCCAAAAGTCCTACTACTTCACCTTTTTCCATACTTAGACTGACATTTTTTACTACTTCCCTATTTTTATATATTTTTTTTAAATTATTCGCTTCTATGCTGATTTTTCTACCCATTATATCTCCCATTTCCACATTTTCATATCTAAAATTGTTTTTTATATTCAGTATTTTGATATTTCAGTATTGCTGTAAGCCCTTTTCCGTCAGAACCTGCCTTTGACCATGTTACCGGCACATCAATAGTACCTTTAGCTATATTGACTTTGACCGTATTCGGCAAATTCGCCCCTGTTTCAGACACATAAATATTTTTTGCTGCTCTTTCAAGCATTTCATTCACTGTTTCCACAGGAATATTTATATTAAAGACTTTTTCCCTTTCTTCGGAACCTGCCCTTAATACAGCTTTCAAAGTTACACTTCTCCCATTTCCGCCTAAAAACTCCTTATTAACCTTTCCCGTAACAGGCAGAAAATTCGAATTTGACGAAATCCATTTAATATTTACATTAGTTCCGTTAGAAGCGGTCATCGCTCTCAAAAGGTCTATTTTCCCTTTAGTGTTTACGTCATTCTGGGATACTGACAGTTTCTTTGTTATTTCTTCCACTGCTGCAACATCTGCGGCATTCGTCTTATTTGTGGCGACTGCACTGTTCTGAACATGATATTCCATTTTAATACTTCCGTCATTTTCAAGTATTTTTTTATTGATGTCATATACAGCTTTTTTGGAAGATATTTTTGTTTTTCCCTGATAAGAAACTACATTTCCGAGCAGAGTTACCATTTTATCTTTCATATTTACCGTTGCTTTATCCGCACTTGTATTCAGATTTACAAGTTGCGGTAATTTACTTACTATTTTTACGTTATTTTGGGCATTCCCTATTTCACTGTTCAAATCAAGATATAGAAAATTTGACGTCATCTGTGTTTCGTTTCTAAAATCAAGTATTACCTGATCTCTTGCCAGCACAAGATTTTTTGAAGTATCTATTTCATTATATTGAGAGTAGAGGTTCAGCTGTTTGTACACCATATGAACGTTTTCCTTGATTTCACTTCTTGTAATACTCATATCATTGTTACTGTGAGAAATAAAGTATACTTTTGCCGTATTCCCCTTAAAATGAACGGCTTCCGAATCTACAAGCTTTGTCGGATTATTCACAAAATCCTTTACATTCCCTCTTATTTTCCCGTTAATATTTCCGTCAAATCTAAATTCTTTTTTTTCAAAACTTCCCTGTCCTGTCTTTGAGTTTATTATATCTCCCTGAACACTCGTCATCACCATATTATTGGCAAATATATCTTTCGCTATCGTATTCATTGTTCCGTTTGAGCCTCTGACTGTAAAGTTCTGTTTTGTTACCGCGAAATTAGCCGTAAATGTCGTATCTCCCGTTTTAAACTGGTAAACAAGTCCGTTTCCGTTCATTTTATAGTCATCATAATTCATAGTATAATGCTGAGTTGTAGTCAAAACTTCATTTGCAAGGTCATATACCCCGCTCTGAAATGTTCCTGTAGAATTTCTCGGAAAATAAGTAAATTTACCGTTTCCGTCAGCATTGGCTATCTGTTTCAGTTCATCATAAAATACATGATTTGCCTTTACGTTCAAATCTTTGTTTTTATAATCCACATTTCCCGTAGCATCCACCTGTTTTTTCTCAATAAAATAAACGCCTTTATTTGCAGCAATATCACTTTTTTCATCTTTATATTTTACATTTCCTTCGGCTTCAGCCCTTTTATCTATGTCGTTATATACAACTTTGTCAGACTTTAGTTCTCTCGTTTCTTTTTTATATATTACATTTCCTGTACCTGTTATTTCCTGAAAACTCACGGTAGTTTGCACCTTATCCGCTTCCAGTTCGGTTTTATCTTCATTATTTACAACTTTTGTTCTCGTATTGGAAATAATAAGGTCTCCCTCTTTTTTATAGTCCACATTCTCTGTGAATATATTCCATTTATTGTCCTTTGTTCTTCCTACTACATTATTTTTCAAAGTAATATCCGACGTCGCTGTATTTACTTCGGCGTCTTTTGCGGATATAAGCATATTTTTTTTAAGTAAATCTATTATAACTCCTTTAAATCTTATAATTCCGCCACTCTGAGCCCCTCCAATCTGCTCATCTGCATATATGACAGCATCATCTTTTAATTTATATACAACGTTTTTTGCTTTCATTTCCTGTTTCATTTTTTCGACAGGAGTATTATCTATTTTTTTAAAAAATACTGCATATAAGAAATATAATAAGATAATCAGCAAGCCCCCGTAGGCTATTTTCTTCCACATTATTTTTTCTCCTCTAATTTTGCTTTTATTTCAGATAAAAATTTTAATGCTTCCATAGGTGTGATATTGTTTATATCTTTATTTTCAATACTGTATATGATTTCATCTGCAATCTCGTCCCGTTTATCTTCTATATAAAAATTAGAATTTGATTTTTCATAATCTTCTTCTATTTCAGAAATCTGACCGAAAAGAGAAAGCTGCTGAACGTCAATCGCTTTTTCCATTTGTTCTTTTCTCTGCTCAAGTTTGTGAAGTATCTTTTTGCTTTCGAGAAGTATCTCTTTAGGAATTCCCGCAAGCCTTGCTACTTCTATACCGTAAGATTTATCGGCTCCCCCTTTGACAATGTTTCTCAAAAACATTACTTTTCCTGACTTTTCTTCGACTTCTATACGGTAATTTACAATATTTTCATATCTGTTTTCCAAGTCCGTAAGCTCGTGATAATGGGTTGCAAATATTGTTTTTGCTCTTATTTTTTCATGTATATATTCTGAAATGGCAGTAGCTATCGAAACACCGTCAAACGTTGACGTTCCTCTTCCGACTTCATCTAGAATAATAAGGCTTTTTTCTGTAGCATTATTTATAATATTTGATACTTCGCTCATTTCAACCATAAATGTACTCTGACCTGTAAGAATATCGTCAGAAGCCCCTATTCTTGTAAGATATTTATCCACAATCGACAGTCTGGCTCCCGACGCAGGAACATATGAACCTATCTGTGCCATTATTGATATTAGTGCGACCTGCTTCATATAAGTGGATTTACCCGACATATTAGGTCCTGTAAGTACCGTAAATCTTTCTTTTTCAGTCAGCAGTGTATCATTTGATACAAAATCGGATCTGCCTATGAGCTTTTCCACGACAGGATGTCTGCCGTCCTTTATATCAATGGAAAAATCATCTGTAATTTCAGGTCTTATATAGTCATTTTCTATTGCTACCGTTGAAAATGATACAATCACATCAAGATAAGCCAGTTTTTCTGCAAGTTTTGTAAAATCTGCCTTATGTTCTTTTATTTTCCCGCTCACTTCTTTGAATAAATAATACTCTAAATCTTCTATTTTTGCCTTAGAATTTATAATAGTATCTTCATATTTTTTCAGTTCGGGAGTAATAAACCTTTCTGCATTGCTCAAAGTCTGTTTTCTAATATATGTATCAGGAACCATATGAAGATTTGATTTCGTAATTTCTATGAAATAACCGAAAACTTTGTTATATTTGATTTTCATAGTTTTTATCCCGGTAGCTTCTCTTTCCTTTTTTTCAATTTCTAAAAGAAAATCTTTTCCGGAATTCATTATACTGTGTATCTCATCAAGTTCAGCATTGTATCCTTTCTTGATTATGCCTCCCTCTCTGACTGTAAATGGTGCATTCTCATCTATACTCTCTTCAAGCAAATTGTAAATATCCGTCAGCACATCAGTGTTTATTTCATCCGAAAAATGAGTATTTCTCAATATATTCATTATTTCTATTGAAGCTTTTACCGTATTTTTCAAAGCGATTAAATCTTTCCCGTTTTCATTTCCGAATATTATTTTTCCCATAAGCCTTTCAAGGTCATAGACATTCTCAAGCTTTTCCTTCAAATCTTCACGCATAAGAATATTATCAATAAAAAATTGGACATCATTCTGTCTTTTGATAATCTCATCAATATCGAGCAACGGATTATTAATATATCTTTTTAAAAGTCTTGTTCCCATTGAAGATTTGCATTTATCAAGAACCCATAAAAGAGAACCGTAAAAAGTTTTCTCCCTCTGATTTTTAACAAGTTCCAGATTTTTTGCCGTTATGGCATTTATCTCCGCATAGTTGGAAACATTTAAATATTCTATCTTTTCAACTGTAAGGTCATTTTCTATCTGCATTGACATGGCATAGTCCAAAGCAATGGCAGCAGCCTCTATTACTGCTTTTTTATCTTTTATTCCGTAACTCTCAAGGGAAACTATATTAAAATAGTCCGCCAGCAGTTTTTCCGAATCACGCACCTTACTCACAATACTTACCGTTGCATTATTTTTTTGCACAAAATCATCAAGTTTTTCTTTTATAGTTTCATAAAAAGAATTTGTTACGAGTATTTCTTTCGGCTCTATTTTATTCAGCTCATTAAAAAGTCTGATACATTCAGGACTTTCTTCAATTTCCGTAACTTTAAATTCCCCCGTGGTAATGTCTATATATGCTATCCCTATTTTATCTTCATCTACCCTTATACTCAAAAGGTAGTTATTACTTTTGGAATCAAGGGAATCCACATCGATAATCGTTCCGGGAGTAATAATTTTTGTTACTTCCCTTTTCACTATTCCTTTTGCAAGCTTCGGGTCTTCAACCTGATCACAGATTGCAACTTTATATCCTTTGGAAATTAATTTTGCTATATAGGAATTTACCGAATGATATGGAACTCCCGCCATAGGAACATCCTCATCTTTTTCCCTGTTTCTCGACGTCAGTGTAATACCGAGTTCTTTTGAAGTTTTGATTGCATCTTCATAAAATACTTCATAAAAATCGCCCAGTCTAAAAAAAAGTATGGAATCCTGATGTTCGGATTTTATATCTTTATACTGTTTCATTAATGGGGTCTGTGCCATTATTTATACCTCTATTTCTAACTTGTTTTTATCATATAAGTATAGCATAAATTGTCTATTATTTCCACTGTATAGCTGAATTTTAAATTTTACAGCAAAAAAATTTTCCAATAAAAAATAATGCAGAAAAATAATAATCCATAAATGATATTTCTTAATATTTTTTACATTATTTTTATTTTTAAAAATCAGCTAACAAAACAAATCCATATCAAAGTTAAAATTAGATAACCGATCTTAATACAAGAGCGGAACATACCGATTTTTCCAATAAGAAGGAGGATAATTAAACATAATAGCCGCTCCCCATACAAAAGCCATTATTGAGAATATCATTCCCGCAATTGCTATTTCTTTCCGTTTTTCATTTTCTTTTCCTAAAAAACCTAACATTATACCGCTTCCCGCCAAAATAAGTCCGCCTGTACCCTTAGTAAAAAAAGTTATAAGTAATGAAATAATTCCTAAAATTAATGACGCAATTTCCATAATTTTTCTCCTTGAATTTTTTTATATCCCCAATTCTTTAAATTTTTTCAGATTTTCCTCATATAATTTTTTGTCTGAAGATTTTATCTTCAAATTTGCTTCCTTGACTGTAGTTATAATACTGTTTTTCATATCGTCTGCGGGATTTCCGTCAATATTCAGTTTTTTTATATAAGAATAATTATCAATAATATATTTCACAGTTTTTTCGTTATTTTCTAAATATTTATAATAAATCCACATATTCTGTTCAATAAGCTCCATAACACCGTAATCATCATAATAGCTGTAATATTCGGATTTTTCCGTTCCGGCAGTTTTATCCTTTTTATATTTTTTTATTGACATTTCGGCATTTCTTATAGACTCTTCAAATTTCCCCATTTTGCTGTATACGTTTGCTAAACCGCTATATCCTGTGGGAGATTCGGGAAACAATTTCACTATTTTTTCATAAATATCTTTGGAACGGGAATAATCACTATAAATTTCATAGTATATAAATGCCAAATCAAGATACAGACTCTGTTTTTTAGGATTAGCTTTTATAGCATTTTCATATGCTTCCGCTCCGTCAGGAAAATCATTATTCATCATATAATAATCGCCTAAAGCTTTCCATGCCATATAATTTCTTTTATCCAGTCTGACAGCTTCTAAATATATTTTCTTCAATTCTTCACTTTTCCAGTTTCTTTCTGTCATACTTTCTCCCCGTAAATAAGTATCTATAGACTTTCTATTTACTTTATACTGAATAAGTTCTTTTTTATCCTTTGAAAGATTGTCGGAAAATATTCCAAAACTTGTTAATATAAATATGATCATTATAATAAATTTTAAGCCTATTTTTTTGCCTTTTCCTTTTTCAGCGGTGAATTTTTGGATATTTTCTATCATTTTCATCACTTCCTCTTTAAGATTTATATTTCAATATTATCAGACAAACATTAAAGAAAAATGAGAAAAATATCGTCATATTGGCATTTCGATAAAATAATGCTATACTTAATAGTCAAAAATCGGAGAAACTAAGCTCAGGAAAGGAGAAAATCGGAATTTATGACAAAAGAAAAAAAACAGGAATATCTTATCATTACACTTTTGCCTTTTATTATGCTGATTTATTCTATTGTTTTATCAACTCCCTACAAATTAATCGAAGGAATGAAAAATATTCTTCTGTCTGACGGAATACTCATTACAGATTATTTTTTTGTGGGAGGAAAAGAAGCAGCTCTTTTGAATGCTTCTATTATTACACTTATAAACATTTACCTTTTATATAAAATGGATATGAAAATAAACGGACTGGTTATATCGGGAATATTCCTTATGCTCGGATTTTCCCTAATGGGAAAAAATATACTGAATATAATACCGTTCTATATCGGAGCATACTTATACGCAAAAATGAATAAAAAAACTTTTAAATCAGTTGCAATAGTATGTATGTTCTCTACTTCTCTTTCACCTTTTGTAAGTGTTATAGCCGAATTTTTCGGATATTCATTATTAGGGATTGCTGTTGCTCTTATTTCAGGTATAATTTTAGGATTTGTCATTCCTCCTATTTCCGCCCATGTTTTACATATACACGGAGGATTTAGCCTTTATAATACGGGATTTGCAGCAGGACTTGTCGCAATAGTGTCCTATTCTATCCTAAAAGCAGCAAAAGTCGAGGTTTCTTTTAAAAAAGACTTTACGGAAACAATGGATTATAGACTGTTAATACTGTTTTCAGCAATCTTTTTATTTTATATTATTTACGGATTTATAAAAAACGGATATTCTTTCAGTGGACTGAAAAGCCTAATCTCCCATTCGGGAAGGCTTGTCAGTGATTTTACCGTTACAGAGGGATTTTCTGTCGTTGTTATAAATATGGGAATACTCGGATTTTTATGTCTGGGACTTATTCTCATACTGTTTCCTATGTTCAACGGTCCTATTCTGTCAGGAATGATTACCGTTATAGCTTTTGCAGGTTTCGGAAAACATATAAAAAATATTTCCCCTGTAATAGTCGGTGTTATTATTGCATTTTACTTATTCAGGCAAAATACATCTCTTACAGCTTTTGCTATCACACTGTTTTTTTCTACTACTCTTGCCCCAATCAGCGGGAAATTCGGCATTTTTCCGGGAATAATTGCAGGCTTTCTGAATTACTGCCTTGTCTCAAATATAGGCTCTGCACATGGAGGATTAAATTTATACAATACGGGACTGGCAGCAGGTATCGTAGCAAGTATAAGTGTTCCCATACTTAATCTTTTTCAGAAAGGAGAATGAAATGAAAAAAACAAAAATAATTTCAAAAATAGTAAATGAGATAACTTCTTTTTATCTGGAAAAAGGAACTGAAAATTTTCAGATTAAAGTTGACAAAGCTCCTGAAAAAAATCAATACACTGTTTTTTCATACGGGCTGATAAGTCTATCCGAGAAAGAATATGAAAAAATAAAGAAAATGACAGCTATACACCATGATGTTGAATATGATGAATATTGGGAACTTATGGGAGAAGGAGAAAATTCCGATGAGCTTATTCTTGTTTCAAGAATTTGCGATTCTATTGAAATTAAATATGAAAACAGCATACTGGAGCTGATTTTAAAGAAAAATATATAAATATAAAATATTCTATTTAATTATTTTATTCAATTATAGCTTTTAAATATAACTTTTAACTATATAGTTTCTTTATAAAATATATGTTATTCAAAAGATTTATTATTCAAAATTTTATAATAAAAAATAGAAAATAGATATTATAAAAAATAGAAAATTAGCTAAAATATAAAATTAATTGACAAAAAGACTATTTTTATATATAATGTATTCAAAAGATTTTTGTAATCATTTTAAATTAAAAATAATAACATATAGGAGGAATTATAATGTCTTTAATCGGAAAAAAATTGGAAAACTTTACAGTACAGGCATATCATAATGAAGAATTTAAGGAACTGTCTTTTGAAAAAGATATGTTAGGAAAATGGAATGTTTTTGTATTCTATCCTGCCGACTTTACATTTGTATGTCCTACAGAGCTGGAGGACTTGGAAGATAATCACGAAGAACTGAAAAAATTAGGATTTAATGTTTATTCGGTAAGTACAGATACTCATTTTACTCACAAAGCGTGGCACGACCATTCCGACGCAATCAGAAAAGTTACTTATGCTATGATAGGAGACCCTACAATGGCTGTATCAAGAATGTTTGAAGTATTGAACGAAGAAACTGGACTTGCATTCAGAGGTACTTTCATAGTAAATCCCGAAGGAAAAATCGTCGCTTATGAAATAAATGACGAAGGAATTGGAAGAGACGCAGCAGAACTGGTAAGAAGAGCAAAAGCTGCAAAATTTGTCGCTGACAATCCGGGATTGGTATGTCCTGCCAAATGGAAAGAGGGAGAAGCTACATTAAAACCGGGACTGGATTTAGTAGGAAAAATTTAGTTGTTATTCAATAATAAATATTATAATAGTAAATATTATAACTGAACCGAAAATATTTTTTAAATTCATTTAATACTGATAATAAAGTTTGGATATAGAGAATATTTTCGGATTTTATTTAAAAAAAAAACTATAAGGAGAAAATTATGGCATTTTTAGATACTAATATAGTTGAACAGTTAAAAGGATATTTTGATAAGATTTCAGAGCCTGTGGAAATAGTGTCTTTTCTTGACGACAGCCAGAAATCATTGGAACTCAAAGCTTTTTTAACTGAGATAGATGAAATATCCGACAAAGTAAATTATACTGAAAAATCTTTTGGAGAAGATACTTCCCTCGAAGAAAAAGCGGGAATAACAAGACCTGTTTCATTTACTCTGCTTAAAAATAATGAAAAAACAGGGATAAATTTTTACGGTATTCCGGGAGGACATGAGTTTAACAGCTTTATTCTTGCAATTTTAGGACTTGCAGGATTAGGAAAAAAATTGGAAGAAGAACAGATAAACAGAGTTTTATCAGTCAATAAATCTTTAAATATCGAGACATTTATTTCATTATCATGTACTAAATGTCCTGAAGTGGTACAGGCGTTAAATCTTATCTCGTTAAGTAATCCTAATATTACCGCTTCATTAGTAGACGGAGGAGTATATCCAGAAGAAGTCGCGGAAAAAAATATTCAGGGAGTTCCTGTTGTATATATAAACGGAAAACAGGCTGCCGTAGGAGAGCAGACTGTTGAACAGCTTATCAATTTAGTTGTTAATGCTTAAAAAATTTGTAGGTGAATAATCATTACGTTTCTATAATTATTATGTTTATTATATTTTTTGTATTTTTTTAGCTGTTTCTTTTTTGCTTTTTATATATACTATCTTATGTTATAACAAGAAGTTACTTCTCCTTTTTTTATTCTAACATACAGACAAAAATTAGGCAAAAAAACTACACCCTCTATCTTGTGTCCAAGATTTTGGGTGCAGTTTATTTTGCTTTTTTTAAATTGCCAAATATATTTATATTTAATCAATCTATATTTTTGTAAATTTTTAAAAACAAATTTACTTTCCTTATGCTATTTGCAAACTTTTATAGCTGCTGAAATCATTTATAATAAAGATTTATAATAAAAATAATACTGAAAATATTTATTTACAAAATTTTACTCATTTGCTTAAATTATATATTCTTGAATTATACATTATTATACACTTTATTCTATATATTTTTTATAAATTCAAATTTTTTCAATATACTTATATAATCGAGTAATTCTATATCTTCTTCAACAACTTTTGATATGATACATCTTTTCTCATCTATTCCCAGATTTTTAAGAGCTATTTCCAGTTCTCCCTCGTATCTCATATATTTACTGTTACTTACAAGTATATCTCCTCTTTTTATAGGATTTTCAGTTGAAATTTTTTCTATGTCTATCTTGTATTTTGCGAGTTCTTTCGTTATATATTCACAAAATTTTTTTCTTGTTTCTCCTATATTTCCGTCAGAAACTGCTCTTACAACATATTCAGATGAATCTGTTCTATCCTGAAATATCCTGTCTGTCAGTATATCGCAACTATTTCTTAGAGGTATCACCCCCTTATTGAAATAACTGAATTCTTTCCAATGTTCACAAGACAAACCTATATCTCCTATCAGAATTATATCAGTATTCAAAGACAGCAAATCAAGGCATGATTTGAGAAATCTCATTTTACGGTGTTCTTCCACGGTAGGAAGTCCTTCGTATATAGGTTTTCTCAACTCATCTCCTTTTACAAACGCCATTGTTTTTATCCCGTATTTTTTATATTTTAAATTCTGTTCCAGCAAATATTCCCTTGAAACACCTGTAAATCTCTTAGGATAAAAATTATGCAGACTAAGTACATTGGAAAAATCTATTCCCTGTTTTTCCAAATATTTCAAATCTTCTTCCGTTACTGTACTCGCATTCAATACTATTTTATTCTTCTCCGAAAGTTTTAAAATCTCATCAGCAGTCAGTCCGTCATCTATTCTAAGATATATATTTTCCAAATTCAGATTTATTATATCTTTAGTCGTACTGTTTATATCCACTATCAGATTTAATTTTTTTTCAGTACAGAGCCTGATTATTTTTTCAAGCTCTGACTGTTTGTCAATTTTTTCTTCGGATATATTCAAAGAAGTAAATACATATTCAGCTCCTGATTTCACCGCTTTTTCTATAATATTTTCATTTTTCCCGATATCTGTACTTAGATAAACTGAAAATCCTGTTTCCACAATTTTTTTCATATTTATTTTTCCCATTTATTTTTTATTTTTTCTAACTTTTATTTCTTGGAATATTTTTTTATCTATTAATTTTGATATTTCCAATATAGAACAAAAAACATTTCAAAAAATATAAAATTATTGAAAATTTATATTTTTTATTCTATTTACTCAAATTCATTTTTTCAAGTTCTTCTTTTATCTGTCTGTATTCAGGGCTGATTTTTCCTGTTCTTTTATTTAACAGATTTATCAGTTCGACCGTATCTCTTACGTCGGCATTATTTCTATATTCAGGGTCAGTTTTTATAAGGTTGTATTTTCCTTTTATTAAATCTTCAAGAAGTCCGTTCATTCTCAAATCTGTATCCTTTTTACCGTTTTTATTTGAAAATGCGTCTATTATTATGGAACTTATTACGCCGTAATTAGTAGTATAGTAGTGATTTCCATAAAAATCATTAGGTTTTTTTGCAGGGTCTATTACTCTTGAATTTTTTGCATTTGTCAACAAAACAATAACTAAATTTTGCGACGGCTCTATAACTGTAAGCGTACCTGTCCAGCCTGTATGCCCTACCGTCTCTCTTGAAGCCAGTCCTGAAAATGCCCATTTATAAATAAAGTCTCCCTGTCTTCTCCAGCCCAGACCAAAACTTGAGTTTATATCTTTAGGTTTTGTAAAATTATCCAGTGTCGTTTTATCAAAAAATCTAATGTTGTCATATCCGCCCTCATTCACAATAATTTGTGCCAATTTTGCAACTTCATAGGCATTGGAAAATAATCCCGCATGTCCTGACACACCTTTCATTGAATAATAAGCTTTTTCATCGTGGACTTCTCCCTGAATGGTATATTTTCTCGCATTTATGAAATCTATCGTATTATCCCTTGTATTACCGTTTAATTCAGTTGCAGCAGTTTCATTTTTATTGATACCGTTTTTCAGCGGATTAAATGTCGTTCTTTTCAAGTTCAGTTTATTATAAAAATTTTCTTTTAAGTAAGTATCCAAATCTTGAGAAGTAACTTTTTCAACTATAAGCCCTAAAAGCATATAATCCACATCCGAATATTTTGTTGAAGTTTTCGGTTCATATATCAAAGGAGTTTTCATTATTGCTTTTACCACATTTTCCTTACCTATGGCATATAAGTCATTTTTCCCGTTGGGAATTCCGTCATCCTTATCGTACTTATCATTGAAATATTGAGGGTCAGGCGGAAATCCCGCCTGATGTTTCAATAAATCGCTTATTTGCACTTTTTCTTTATTATTTCCTTTAAATTCGGGATAAAATTTATAAACATAGTCATCAAGGTTCAGTTTTTTCTCCGATACCAGCTTCATTATAGCATAATTTACGGCATACATTTTTGTATTGCTCGCCAAATCATAGACAGTTTTATCGGTAACTTTCACTTTATCCTTTATTTCCGTACCGTCCTGATTATAGTTATTTACATAACCGTAACTGGATAATATTTCAAGGTTTCCGTCTTTTATGACCGCTATTTGAGCCGACGGAAGTCCCGCTTTTACTTCTGCCTTTATAAATTCATCAAGAAATTTTACAGTTTCATCATTATAGCTTTTTTCCTTTTTATTTTCAGTAATTGTCGGATAAGGAATTTTTACATTTACTTTACCGTTTAAATTACTAATCTGAAAAATATTCTTGTCATTTTTAGTTATTTTTGAAATATCTATTTTTTTTGTTCCTTTTCCTTTTAAATCATCGGTTTTTAATCTGATTCCGTTTATATAAATATCGGCATTATCAAAATTTTCATATTCTAAAATTATATATCCCTGATTTTTAAAAGCTTTAAATTCAAACATCTGGTTTGTAAGTATGGAGTCGTCAAAATTTTCCTTACTTACAGGAAAGCTTTTTTCTATCTGATAAGAATATATATTCAGAAATATCAGCATATTAATCAATATAAAAAATATTTTTCTCATAAAATGCACCTCCTGCTTTCCTAACTTATTTTTTGCTGAATTATAAGATTAATACTAAATTTTCAGAAAACATTTCACTTTTTTGAATTATTTCTATCGAACTTTTATATAAATCTTATCAGCTCCTGCCTGATATATCCTATTTTCGATTAAACATCTGATTGAAAAAATAAGTCTGGCTTTTTATGGAATTATCCCAATATTCCCAAGTATGTGCTCCGGGTCTTTCAATATATTCATGTTTTATATTCAACTCAAGAAGCTTTTTGTGCAGCTCTCTGTTAGGCTCTATGAAGAAGTCATCTACTCCGCAGTCTATTATAATATTGGATTTTGTTCCTATAAGTTGGTGAGATATATCTTTTATATTATATTCTTTCCAGTCGCTGTTCAGAACTTTTTCTATTCCCCAGTTGCCTTTATACTGTTCGGGGTCCATTCCGCCGCTCATACTTCCGATATTTCCGAAAACATCCTGATTTTTGATACCTATATAGAAAGCTCCGAACCCTCCCATACTCAATCCTGTTATTGCCCTGTGTTCCTTAGTCTTTGAAGTTGTATAATTTGTATCGATATAATTAACTAACTCTTTTGATACAAAAGTATAGTATTTTGAATCCTTTTTTATAGGACTGTCTATATACCAGCTGTCATAATTTCCGTCGGGTGAAACATAAATAATGTTATACTGGTCAGCCAATTTTCCTATGGAAGTTTTTTCAGGATAATTTTTATTATTTCCTGACCAGCCGTGCAAAACATATATAGTATTATAGCTTTTTCCTGCGGAATATCCTTTTGGTAAGATTACCGTTACAGGTATATCCTTTCTCATTGATTTACTGTATATTTTTATATCCTGTTCAACAAAGGCAAATCCTAAAAGTGAACAGAGAAAAAGTAAAAAGGCTATTATTTTTTTCATTTTCATCACTCTCCATATATTTCTTCTATTCTTTCATCATCCACTCCAAAGAAATAAGTTAAAACAAATCCTCCTGCATATGCTCCAAGCATTGCTATTATAAAGTATAGCCATGTTCCAGGAACTACTATCAGTAATCCGAACAATCCTGAAACTCCTTGGGATATAGTACCTAAATGAAATAATACCGCTAAAAATCCTCCTATACCTGAACCTAAACATGCTGTAATAAACGGTTTTCCTAAAGGCAGTGTTACTGCATACATCAGAGGTTCTCCTATTCCCAATATTCCTACAGGCAGAGCGTCCCTTGTCATATTTTTGAGTTTCTGACTTTTAGTTTTCATATAAATTGCAATTCCTGCACCAACCTGTCCTCCACCTGCCATCATAAGTATAGGCAATAAATAGTTAATTCCTTTTGTAGGTCCTTCAGGATTATTAAGCAATGTATGAATAGGTGTCAAAGCCTGATGTAGTCCAACTGAAACTAATGGTAAAAAACCTGCCGCAAGAATATATCCTCCCAATATTCCTAATTTATTATACGCAAAATCAAGAATACTAAATATTCCCGCTGTTATAAATGTTCCTACAGGCTGAATTATGAGTAAGGCTATAAACACACTTATAATCAAAGTCAAAAGTGGAGTAAGGAATGTATCAAGTATTACAGGAACTATTTTTCTAACCTGTTTTTCCAGATATGCCACTATTATACCCATAAATAATGAAGCAAGCAGTCCTCCTATACCGGGAGTAAAAGGTTTACCTGTAAAAGGGAGTATAACCGCACTCTTGTCCTCGACTTTTAAAAGTAAGGGAAGTACAGGATTTGCAACAAATATTGAACCTATAATTCCACCAAGTACTGCTGTTCCTCCAAATTCCTTAGCTGCATTCATTCCTACATATATGGCAAGATATCCGAACATAACAAAACCGACACTTTTTATGGCTGCAAACCACCATACGGTACTGTACGCATTTTTTGTCATAACATTTATAACATTTGTCAGTCCCATTATCAGTCCTGCCGCTATTATTCCGGGAAGCAGCGGAACAAATATATTTGCTATTTTTTGAAGAAATCTCTGAACAGGACCGTTATGTTTCTGTTTATTGACTTTTTTATTCTCATTAGCCACATCTTTTACATTAATGTCCGAATTATCGGAAAATCCCAAGGAAATCCCTGTAAGTTTTGAAAATTCATCGCCTACCGAATTTACTTTTCCCGGCCCTAAGACTATTTGTAAAGTATCGGCTTCCACAACATTCAGTACTCCCTCAACTTTTTTCAGTTTTTCTATATTTACTCCCTGTTTGACTTTCACTCTAAGCCTTGTCATACAGACCGCATTTGAAATGATATTTTCCTTTCCTCCTAAAATTTCGTAAATCTCTTTTGCAGTTTTTTTAGCATCCATAATCTTCTTCTCCTTTTTCTGAATTTTATTTAATTTTTTGCTTTTATTATTGCCTCTTACAATATATTTTTATCCCAATAATTTTAAATTTTATTTATTTTTGACTTTTATTATTTTGATTTTTTATCATTACATTTTTTAATTTCAATATTATCAACTATCATATGATATAATTTCTGTCATAATATATAAGAATATTATAATAATCAATAGGGTTGTCTCATAAAGTAAATAAAATTACCAAATCATAAATTCTATATATTTTACTATATTTATAAAATCAATAAAAATAATATCTGTTGATTTTTAAAAATATATAACATTTATGTTAGTAAAATTATTTTTGACTTATGAGACATCCTCATTATATTTTCAGCAAACTCCTTATTTTTTTTCATTTTTATCGGAATACTCATGTATTAATTTTGCTACATTGTTATCGTATTTTTCAAGCTTTTCCGTTGCAGTTTCCCTGTCTATGTCCAAGAGTATCATAGCTATAGCTGCTTTTACATCATTAGACGCCGCTGCCAGAATTTTTTCTGACGTTTCATAATCACTGCCTGTCGTTTTCATTATTATTCTTTTAGCTCTTTCAATTAATTTACTATTGGAAGTTTTTACATCAACCATATATCCCGAAAATACTTTTCCCATTTTTATCATAATGGCTGTTGAAATCATATTCAGTATCATTTTTTGAGCTGTTCCCGCTTTCATCCTTGTAGATCCCGTAACAATTTCAGGTCCTACGGTAACTTCTATAGGATACTGGCTCACTTTAGACAAATCGGAATTTTCCGAACAGGTTATACTCCCTGTAACTGCTCCTATACTGTTTGCATATTCTACCGCTCCAAGCACGTAAGGCGTTCTCCCTGAAGCTGCCAGTCCGATGACAGCGTCATTTTCAGTAAGGTTCAGACTGATTAAATCCTGTTTACCCTGCTCCTTATTATCTTCAGCATTTTCCTGAGCCTTAAATATAGCTTCATTTCCACCTGCTATTATTCCCTGAAATTTTTCAAATGAAACTCCGTATGTGGGAGGACATTCAGAAGCGTCGAGTATCCCCAGTCTTCCTGATGTTCCCGCTCCCACGTATATCACTCTCGTATCTTTCGTGTATTTTGAAAGTATAGCGTCTATCAGTCGGGAAATACTTGATAACTTTTTTTCCACACAAAATGCGACTTTTTTATCTTCTTCATTTATCCTTTTTATAATTTCGAAACTATCCTGTAATTCAATGTTTTTGCTGTTAGGATTGTTTTCTTCAGTAGACAGTTTACTAAGGTCAATCATTTTTATCACTCCTTCCATAATATTATAACCCGATTTTTGTTAAATGGAAGTCTTTTTGAAAATGATTTTCAAAAATTACAAAATAAAAAAGCCTATTTTTTTCAAAATAATAAAAAAAGGAATAGACATTTCATCTATTCCTAAGAAATACATTTTGTATCATTAAATAAAAGATTGAAAAATTTCAGTCCTTTTTATCTCAATTTATTGACTAAATTCATTCACTTCAATTTCTTCTATAGTCTCACTTTTTTTACTTTTCATTTTTTTGAATATTACTGTTCCTATGATTCCTAATACTGCCAATACTGCTACTCCAAAAATTATTCCTGTCAAGCCGTTTCCTGATTTATATTTGAACTGTATTTTGTCGCCCTCATAAAATGTAATTTCTTTCTTGGAATCAGCTATTTCTCCTGACTGATTTTCTTCGGAAATTATCTTTCCATTTACTTTAATTGTCAATTTTGCAATTTTAGAAGTTCCCATATCTACAATTATTTCGCCTTTTTCTTTTGTAAATATTTTTTTTGCTTCTACTTTGCTATCTTTATTTTCTCCATTTTTTCCCGAATTTTGACTTTGCTGACCTGAAAGATTTCCTGTAATATTAGAATTCTTTCCTCCTGTACCTATAAATTTAAGGATTTTTCTCAAATCATCTTCCGTTTTCCAGTTAATATCAACAGTATATCTGTCAGTCTCTTCATCACTGCTTTTCTCTTTTTTTAATGTATATTTTTCAATTCCCAGTTTGGATATCTCAATTTTTAACTGCTCTTCAGTTATTGCACCTTTCACTATCGCTATTTTTGAATTAGTAGTCCCTGAAAAATCCGAATTTATATTCATATCAGTTTCCACAGTTATACAGCTCTGTACTAAAAATATAATCATTGTAAGTAATGATAATTTCAAAATCTTTTTAAAATTCATAATTCAACCCTTTCATTATTAATTATTTGTATAAATCAAGATAATACATAATCTTTCATTGGTTTAATTATATCAAAAATAATCTAAAAAATAAAGAGCATAATTAATATGTTGATACATATATTATTTAGTTAAAAATTGTCTTAAAATTTTGAAATTTTACAATAAATACAGAAAAAATATATGTGTTGTTATCACTGCTATTATAACTTTTTTATTTCTAAATAATATACTATATCAATTATTTTTTCATCATCGCCTTATCAAACCCTATTGTATAAATATTATAAAATATCTCTATCATTTCTTCAGAAATATCTCCCAAAGCTTTCATTACATTGGCTGCAAAATGTACAGGACTGTCTCCTTTTGCAGTTACTATTTTCTTATCAATAACTGACTCTATATCTGTCTTTATATAATTTTGGGAATTTGTATAATTTTCATCATCTTTTATTTCTTCAAGGCTGTTTACAGTATGTCTACAGTCATTTAACAACCCGTTTACTGCAAGAAAATAAGCACCGTCGCAGATTGCACCTATTGTTTTTCCGTTATTCTTAATTTTTTTAACAAGATTAATGATTTTTTTGCTTATCCCTTTATCTAAATTTCTCCATGACTTGTCCGCTCCTATCAAAATAAGTCCTGCAACATTTTCAGATATTTCATCTATTGTAATATCAGGCAACACCTTTAAATTTCCAATTGATGTCTTTATTTTCTTATCATTTGAAGCATAACTGACAGTATAATTTTCAGTTATTGCCCTGTTATTTAATGCTGCTGCCAGAAATGCACTTTCCCAATCTGCAAATTTATCTAAAATTATAAAAACTATATTTTTCATCTATTGTTTTATCCTTTCTTATTATAATAAATAGTCCGTTTTAAAACTAAATAAAATTATTTTTGTAATAATTTTATTTTAAAAAACTATAAAAGAATTTGAAATATTATAAACTATACTATAAAAAAGTCAAATTTTTAATTTTTTTGATTTAATTTTTTCCATTTTCTTATTTTTGTCCTGAAAGTTTTAAAAGGAGCAACCGTATTTATGTGTATCCATTTCCAGACAGGCCAGTTACTTGATGTGGAAGAAGCCCATTGCCTTGCTCCTGTTTCAAACAACTCTTTTTCAGTATAGCTTTCTACTAAATCAATCATTTTTTCCACTGATATATTAAATTCTGTCATCAGTTTTTCCATAGAATAATCTTTATATTCCTCATAAAAGGACTTATAAAGATCTCCTAATTTATTCCATTTATATCCCTCCTTGGGAGTAACCACTTTTCCCCCTTTCTTTTCCTTTTCCTCCCATAAAAGTACAAGTTTCATCCAACCCAGCTGATAAGCTATCATCTGTGCAGGACTTCTATCCACTCCTTCTACCAAAGTATCTTTATTTTCATCTGTTATCTTTTCAAATTCGTCGATAAACAGTTTTGCTCTTTTATTTATCTCATTTATCAGTTCTTTTCTATTCAAATATTCCTGCATAATTATCTCCTTATTTTTTAACAGGTTGTCTTATCACTGTCTTTAATTTATCACTATTTGCCTTTCTTGGGTCGCTCAAATAAATTTCATGGTGATATCTTTCACCTGTTAAATCAATACTATATCCGCATTTTTGTGCAAAGTCATTCATTCTTTGAATAGTTTCAGGTTCATCATTATAAGAACCGATGTGCATACACTGTACACAAAGTCCTTCATCATAACTGAAAAACTCAACTTTTGAAAAATCCTTTTTCTTTTTTTCAGTTGCACACTTTATAGCCCATTTTACATCTTCCTTTTTAATAAAATCAGGCACTCTAATTAAAGAAATCCAGTTAAATAATTCCTTGTTTAACAGATAATTTTCATGCTTTACATTTTCCTGCCACCAGAGCCCTTCCAACGGAGGAACAACATATTCAAAGAAACCCTCAATCCTATATTCTGTTTTATAACTCATTTTAAGAGTATAGGCAACTCCATATAACATTTCAACTGCTTTCTGATATTCCCCCTCTTTTTCATTAGGATTTCCTTTTCCCCGTACTGCTATAAAATTTATTTTAGGAATTTCTATAATTTCAGGATTTCCCGACGGTTTATAAAATTTTTTAAATTCCTTTTTAAAATCAAATGCCATAGTTATCATCTCCTAATATTATTTTATGCTGATATAAATGTGAATTTCCATATTTTCATAGCTTTCACCTGATATTTCATAGTTGTCTTTAGTTATATATTCTTCAAAATCATAAGTATAATTTCTTATATCAGATTTTTCCTTTCCAAATTCTTCCCAAAATTTATACCAAAATTCTCCAACAGCCTTTTCAGGATTTCCAAAAATAACAAACTTTGCATATTTTCCCTCAGGAATTTCTATTTTTATCATATTTTCAGGAATTTCATCAGCTATACCTTTTACTTCACAACCTGTAAGACAGTCATATTCAAAGCCATTTTCATTACTGTAGTTATAATAAACTCCCATAAGATTACCGTTTTTTCTATCTTTTACATTTTTGACACCTTTTTCAGAATACAAATCTTTCCATAAATTCCAGATTGTATCATGTGCTGTTTTCTCTTCCTTTATTCTCGCCTTTAATCCAACAAGAGTTTTTTTACTGATTTCCACTATTTCATATTTCATAATTATACCACCTTTATTAATTTATTATTCCTCATTTTTTCTTTCTAACAATATATTCATATTTTTATCTATAATTGCTATCTCAAAGTTGCTCTTATGTTTCAAACTGATATACCAATCACTGACAAATGTTTCTTTAAAATTAAAATACTTTTTTATAAAATTTCCTATTTTTCTATGTTATTACCTAAAATTACGGGATAAAAGCTATTTCCTGTAATATTGAACTGATAAATTTTTATAGAAATGAAGTAACTGAAATCTTCCAGTTTTATCTTAAATCAGTTTCATTATAAAATAAATATCTCTCCTTTCTAAAATTTTCTATAATTATTATAATACAAAAAATATGACACCAGTGTGTCATATTCAAAATTTTATTTATAATTTTTTTACAAATAATTCTCTCTCATCTTTTCAATCTTATCTGATAAAATCTTCTTTATTCTTTCGGGTTCCTTTACTTTCAAATATTCTCCGAAAGAAAGCAAATATCCGTAAACCCATTCACTTTCAGGATTTTCTATTATAACTTCAAAATTTCCGTCTTTCATTTTATTTATATTTTCTTCCGAAAATTCATCATAGACACGATATGCCTGTGATTTATCTATCTCGACTATAACTTTTACTCTCTTTACTGCTTCCTTTTCATCATTTATCTCAAAATCTTCCATTGATTTATCAAAATGTTCTTCTGTTAAAGTCAGCTCTTTTATCCTGTTTATTTTAAACTGTCTGATACTTTTCTTCTCATGACAATATGCAAACAGATACCACGCCTTTTCTTTAAACCATATTTTCAGCGGGTCGGCAGTTCTTCGGGATTTTTCCCCTTTTGTATTATGGTATGTAAAATTGACCGTTTTTTTATTTAATATCGCTTTTTTTATATTTTCAAATAGGGTACTGTCCTCAGCTCCATATCTGGAAAAATCGATTTCTATCCAGTTATCTGATGATTTATTAAAAATCAGACTCATTTTTTCAAGAATTTCTTCCACTTCGGGATAACTGGCAGCTTTTAGACTTTGTAATGCGTACAATATTTCATTTTGTTCATCCTGAGAAATCAGAGTTTTATTTAAAACATAGCTTTCGAGCAGTCTAATTCCTCCATTTTTACCCCTTGAGGAATATACGGGTATCCCTGCAAAAGTTAGAGTTTCGATATCTCTGTACACAGTTCTTATAGAAACTTCAAAATGTTCAGCCAATTCTTTGGCAGTTACATTTTTCTTATTCAGTAATATATGAACCATTTCAAATAATCTGTTTATCTGCATATTTTTCTCCTAATATCGTTATATTCATATTAGATTATACCACATAAATACTTTATATTGACAAAATTCTGACAAATTTCTTACATATTTTTATTTTTTGAAAGTTTTTTTATTATACATCTACATTTTTTAATAAATATGAGGTATAATTTTAGTAGAAAATATTTTGATAATCAAAATATTAAAAAGAGCCTTTTAGTGAATGGAGATTTTTTTATGAACAATCTAAAATTTTTATTGAAACTTTCAGGACAGCATAAAATTAAACTTATCATTGCTGCCTTATTCAGTATAATCAGCACTACTTTATCAGCAATTCCTTATATTCTTGTATACAGGATTATTCTCGAACTTTTTAACGATAAAATTGATTACAGGAATATACAGTCTTTAGTATTCAAAGCCATATTTTTCATCATTTTAGGTGTCGCCGCACGTATTTTATCGGGAATATTCTCCCACATTTCGGCATTCAATATCCTTTATAAAATAAGGATTGACCTTATCGAACATATGTCAGGACTGAATATGGGTTTTTTTAAAAAAAGTATGACAGGAAAACTGAAAAAAATTATTAATGAAGATGTGGAAAAACTTGAAAACTTTATCGCCCATCAAATTCCTGATTTATCTTCGGCTTTTGTAACTCCGCTGATTTTTTTCGGAATTATGCTTTATTTTAACTGGAAGCTGTCATTAGTACTATTTATCCCTGTTATTTTAGGGATACTCGCCCAAAGCGGTATGTTTAAAAACTATATGGGAAAAGTGGACCATTTTTACAAACTTGTAGCAAAACTGAACTCTACAATTATGGAATATATAAATGCCATGAATGTTATGAAAGCATTTAATCTCACGGCAAAATCCTTTAAAGACTACAGGGACAACACTCAGGAATATGCAGATTACTGGGTAGAGCTTACGGAACTCGCAGTACCTTATTATTCAGCATTTCTCTGTCTTGTAGATACGGGAATGCTCTTTATTATCCCTATTGGTGGGATTATGCTCCTGAACAGTCGAATAACTGTTCCCGTCTATATTCTGTTTCTCTTGATGAGTACGATATTCTTAAATTCATTAAAGTCATTATTTGAACTTTCTCAAAATCTTTCTTTCCTTTTGAAAGGAATGGAAAAAATCATCGAAATTTTTGATGAAAAAGAACAGACATCAGGAAATATCAAATTTCCTCAAAATTTTTCCCAAGGTCTAAAATATGAAAACATTACATTTGCATACAATAAAGCTAAAGTTATAAATGACTTTACCTTAAATATTAAGGCAGGTGCTACAACAGCTCTTGTAGGTCCGTCAGGCTCGGGAAAAACTACAATAGGACTTTTAGCAGGAAGATTTTGGGACACAGATGAGGGAAAAATAACTATCGACGGCATAAATGTAAAGGATATTTCCTATGAAAGCCTTATGGATAATGTATCCTTTGTCTTTCAGGATACTTTTATGCTTCACGATACAATATATGAAAATATTCTAATGGGAAAAAATTATACCCGTGACGAAGTCGAAAACGCTGCTAAAAAAGCTCAAATTCATGATTTTATTATGTCATTGCCTGATAAATATGAAACAAAAATAGGTGAAGGCGGAATAAAATTAAGCGGAGGAGAAAAACAGAGAATTTCCATTGCCCGTGCCATTTTGAAAAATACCCCTATTGTCATACTTGACGAAGTAACATCTTATTCCGACATTGAAAATGAAGCTAAAATTCAGTCAGCTTTAAAAACTTTACTGAAAGGAAAAACTGCATTGATTATTGCCCATAGACTTTATACTATTAAAAATGCCGATAACATTGTTTTTATGAATAAAGGGAAAATTATGGAACAGGGAACTCACGATGAGCTTCTTAAAAACCGAGCCGATTATTGGCATTTATGGTCTCTATATAATGAAGAAAAACAGGAAAATTGACAGTACTAAACAGAGCTAAATAGAATGGATAAAATATTCAGATTATACTTTCAAAAAAATATTTCCATAAAAATTTTATAAAAAAAGGAGATAAAAAATGTTTAATGATATAAAAACCCTTTCAGGTAAGGAATTTAAACGTCTAAAAAAACCGATATTCTTCCTTGTTATAGACTCACTATTTTATATGATGAATTATATGATGTTCTATTTTACGATAGTCGACCTCATAACAAATATATTTACACTTCATAAAATTATAATTTACACTGTTATAATGCTCATTGCAAATATACTTAGATACCTATTCAACCGTGTCGGATATACAGGAATACAAAGTCAGGGAGCAAGAATTATTCAGGATTTGAGGCTTCGTATGGGAGATCATTTGAGAAACCTGAATTTAGGATATTTCAGCAAACATAATATAGGAAATGTTATAAATATTATAACTAATGATTTACAGGATTTTGAACATGTACTTACCCATAGTACATCCGAGCTTATAAAACTTTCCATATTGTCAGTATATTTATTATTGATTACTTTTGTCATTTCTCCGATTTTAGGGTTTTTTCAGATTGCTATTGCAGGATTTGGAGCTGTATTTATAACTCTCGGAATGAAAAAAAGCTCCAAAATAGCCTTAAATAAAAAACATACTATGGACAATGTCGTTTCACGTATGGTCGAATACATTTCGGGAATGGAGCTGTTCAAATCCTATAATCTTGCAGGGGAAAAGTTTAAAAGACTGACAAACAGCTTCAATGATTTAAAAAAAGAAAGTATCAATACTGAAATCGCTTTAGCTCCCTATATTCTTATTTTTCAACTAACCGTGGATATTTCCTTTGCCCTGCTTCTTTTACTTTCTACGCGACTGTTTATAGGCGGCTCCATTACTAAAATAATGTTTTTCTCATATATCATAATAGGACTTTCCCTTTCAAATATTTTAAAGGCATTTTCAGCCCAGTATGTACTCTTCCGATATATGAAGCTTGCAACCGACAAACTTATAAATGTATACAACGAAAAGGAAATTTCTTACGAATACGAAGTTATTCCTTTTAAAGATTATACTGTAAAATTTGATAATGTAAGTTTTGCTTATGAAAAGGACAAACCTGTACTGAAAAATATCAGTTTTGAAGCGAAACAGGGTACCACAACAGCTCTCGTAGGTTCTTCAGGTTCAGGAAAGACAACTGTTACAAACCTGATTGCAAGATTTTGGGACTGTCAATCGGGAGTTATCACCATTGACGGAGTTGATATCAGGAAAGTCTATCCCGAAGAACTGCTCACAAATATAAGTATGATTTTTCAGGATGTCTATCTTGTAAATGATACTATAGAAAACAACATAAAACTGGGAAAACCTGACGCAACCCGTGAAGAAGTTATTGAAGCCGCTAAAAATGCCAACTGCCACGAATTTATAACAGAACTGGAAAACGGTTATGATACTGTTGTAGGTGAAGGCGGTTCCACACTTTCAGGGGGAGAAAAACAGAGAATTTCCATTGCCAGAGCTTTACTTAAAGATACTCCGATTATTTTGCTTGACGAAGCTACCGCTTCCCTTGATGCCGACAACGAGTATGAAATAAGAAAATCTCTAAATAAATTGATCGAAAATAAAACAGTAATTACTATAGCCCACAAACTCAATACTATCAGGAATTATGACCATATAATAGTAATGTCGGACGGTATTATAGAAGAAAAAGGTACTCATGAAGAATTAATGGAAAATAAAGGCAGATATTATCATATGTACACCGAAATGAAAAAAGCACAAAGTGAAGAATACAGCCTAATTTGATAAAGCTCTAATTTTTTTCTGAATTACTTTGCCCGATAAACTGTAACTGACTATTGACAAATAAACTCTTTTATATTATCATAATAAAATAAAAATACAGAATAAGGAGAAGTATAAATGAAAAAAATAATCTTAATATGCTTATTTATGTTTGCTATGCTCAGTTTTTCAGCACCTGAAAGAGATAACAGGGGAGTTCTTATCATGGAGCCTGACGAATGGTTTCAAATGTTCGGAGACAATGCTAAAACAAATGGAAGATGTTCTTTTATCGGAGCTTCGATTATGCAGCTGGCTTATACAAGTGAAGGTAAAATGAAAGTATCTCAGGATGAAGTCTTTAATAATTTATCAGCGGTAAATGCTATGTTATATGACGAGGGATTACGTCATCCTTCAGGAGATAACAGCTTACTTTTTGAATACTACTATTTTAAAAATTGTCGTAAACTCACTGATAAAGACTTTAATTTAGTTGCTTCACCCAGCTTCAAAAAAGTATTTAGTGAAATTTATTCAACTTATAAATAAAAACATACGAAAAACATATTATTCATTTTATTCATTTGAAAAAAAATTATAATTATGTTTTTGTATTATTTCATCTATTTTTTTATAACGTTTTATAAAAAAAGGGGTTGTCTCATAAAGTAAATAAAATTACCAAATCATAAATTCTATATATTTTACTATATTTATAAAATCAATAAAAATATATAACATTTATGTTAGCAAAATTATTTTTGACTTATGAAACAACCCCTTTTTACTTTATAATCTTATCGATTACTCCTCCACCCAGACATTTTTCTCCGTTATAAGCAACGACTATCTGTCCTAATGTAACAGCTTTTTGAGGCTTGTCAAATATTACTTCGTATTCATTTTCATTAAGTTTATTAATCACAGCCTTTGAATCATCCTGCCTATATCTGTATTTTACCGTACAGTTTAACGGAAAAGTGATTTCATCTTTATTTATAAAATTAAAGTCTGTGGCTATCAACCCTTTAGAATACAGCACTAAATTATCCCCTTGAGTTACAACAAGTTCATTTTTCTCAAGGTCTTTATCCACGACAAACCACGGCTCTCCTGTCCCCTCTTTTGTGTTTCCTATACCTATCCCTTTTCGCTGTCCTATCGTATAGTACATCAGTCCGTTATGTCGACCTAATATCTTTCCTTCAGTATTTACAATATTCCCTTTTTTAGCGGGAAGATATTTACTCAAAAATTCATTGAAATTTCTTTCTCCGATAAAGCATATACCTGTACTGTCTTTTTTCTTTGCAGTTTTCAGATTATATTTTTCAGCTATTTCTCTAATTTGAGGCTTTGTATAGTTTCCCAGAGGAAACAGAACTTTTTCAAGCTGTTCCTGATTTAACTGACATAAAAAATAAGTCTGGTCTTTGTTGTCATCTACTCCCCTAAGCATCACGGACTTTATATTTCCGTCTTTTTCTTCGTGGATTATTCTTGCATAATGTCCTGTCGCCACATAATCTGCACCTATTTTCATGGCATAGTCCAAAAATGCCCTGAATTTTATTTCTTTATTACACATCACATCGGGATTTGGTGTTCTACCTCTTTTATATTCATTCAGAAAGTATGTAAAAACCTTATCCCAGTATTCTTTTACAAAATTTACCGAATAATAAGGGATCTCGAGCTGTTCAGCCACTGCAATAACGTCTTTATAGTCTTCTTCAGAAAGACAGACACCGTTATCATCTTTTTCTTCCCAGTTTTTCATAAATACACCTATTACATCATATCCCTGTTCTTTTAATAAAATCGCGGCAACAGAAGAATCCACACCTCCTGACATCCCCAATACTACTTTCTTATTTTTCATTTATTCTCCTATTCTTTATATAAATATTACTCCAACCAGCAAATTCAAAAATTAATCAAATGCAAATAAATCAAAATTAATTTATTCATAAAATGGTTGACAAACACATTCATTAAATTATAAAATTACTTAAAATACAATTTTAAGAGGCTGATAATGGATAAAATAACTGTTAAAAAAAACAATGTTATAAAAAAAAGTGCCAAACTTTTTTATTATAAAGGATATAAAAATACTGGACTTATAGATATTTTAAACGAATGTAAAATACCCAAAGGATCTTTTTACTATTATTTCAAAAACAAGGAAGAGCTCCTTTTAAGTGTTATCAGGTATCATACCGATAATCTTATAAAATTTTTTGCTCTCACTGTTGATGACCTTTCTATTTTTAAACTAAAAACCTTTTTTTATCAATATTTCACAAACATAGAGCATAATAAATTTCATGGAGGCAGTCCCCTCGGAAATCTCGCCATTGAGCTTGGAGATATAAACGAAACTGTGAGAAGCGAACTTTCAAAGTCTTATAATAAAATTGAAATCCGTTTTTCCTACTTTCTTTCTTCTTTAAAAATGGCTTATCCACGTAAATATTCAAATATAGAGCCTGAAATTTATGCAAGAATTCTGATTTCCCTCCTTGAAGGAACTATGCTGAAAATCAAAATTGAAAAAAATAATAATGCTATTAATGATTTTCTTGCTTTTTTTGACAAAATTTTTAAATAATATAAAAATTATGCTTATAATTTTTTTGTTAATTTGCTAAATTATAAACATTTTTTTATTGTATTTTATAATTTTTATATTTTATTTTTTATATTTTATAATTTTTGAAACAATTTTTTTATTAATAACTTCCTTTTTCTATTGAAACTATTTTACCGTCTTCCGTTATATGGGCAAGATAAAAATTATTTTTGCCGTACAGGATTACTTTCCAATTTCTATAACCTTTTTTGTATATTCCGACATTTTCAGAATATACGGTTTCTCCAAATTTTTTTTCTACTCCCTGAATTCCTATCTGAACTATAGAGTCCTTTGGTAAAACTTCGGAATCAGGCACTGTTCTTTTTCCTACTGACGAACAGCTGACCAAAAAAAGAAAAATAAATAAAAATATAAATTTTCTTATATTTAATAACTGATTTCTAATATTCATTAGTTATTTATCACCTCAAAATCTACATCAAAATGTATCTGATTTTTATTTTCATCTAAATAAGAAATTTTAATTTCTTTTAAAACCGTTCCCGGATTTTCAATAAGAAGTCTGTTAATATTTTCATTCATTTCATCAATTTTTTCAAAATGTCTTTTCAGTTCAGAATTGTTAAATCCTTTTAACTGCAAGTAATTAAACATATTAAACATACTTTCTCCTTCAGAATTGTTTCCAATTCTTTTTCTGTTTATTAACTTTTTATCACTTTTTTCTATGTATATTATAGCATTTTTAAAATTAATAAACAATCTCTAAATATAATTATTCAACTTTTATCCGACTTCATATTTTTCAAGTTTTTTCAGAATTTTTTCCAAAATCTCCGCAAATGGTAAATCTGTTTTAAATCCTGCCGCTTTTATATGTCCGCCGCCATTAAATATCGAAGCAATCTCATTTACATTGTATCTATCATTACATCTGAGACTTCCTTTAAATGTTCCGTTTTCTTCTTCTCTTATAAACAATGACAATTCGGAATCTTCTATTTTTAGGAGTAATTCCGCTATACCGTCCGTATCTTCTTTTTCTATTCCAAAACTTTTCATTTTTTCCTGAGACAGATAATAATAAATAAAATTATATTTTTCAATCATTTTATTATTTTTATACACATCTCCAAAAAGACTGACTTTTTTCCTTCCCATGGCAAAAATAATATTTGCAACTCTATGATTGTCTGCTCCTGCTTTCATTAATTCAGAACAGACTTTAAAAGTATTTGAGGTAACATTGTCATGCCTGAAATTTCCTGTATCGTTTATAATCCCCAAATATATAAAATCAGCGATTTCCTTAGTAAGTCCTATATCAAACAACTCTAAAAACTGATAAATCAGCTCTCCTGTGGAGGAAACATCTTCCACATAATTGAGATCCGCATGTTCAGTATTACTAATATGATGATCAATGTTTACAGATTTTTTACAATTTTTCTTTATTTCCAATACTCTGCCATATCTCTCAACGTTAGCACAGTCTAAACTTATAAATAAATCTGCTTTTTCATTTATCAAAGTATCATCATATCTTTCTATTAGTGAACTTTTCTCAAATTTTTCTATATATTTAGGTAATTCATCGTCTATTATTATTCTTATTTTTTTCATATCCGACAGATTTTTTATAAATTTTTTATTATATTCTTCCAACATCAATAAAAAAGCCAACACTGACCCTAAAGCATCTCCGTCAGGATTAGTGTGTGCTGTCAGAATTATATTTTTTGCCTTTAATATTTCATTTTTAATTTCTTCAAGTGTAACATTGCCCCTGTATTTTTTATCACTTAACATATTCTATTTTCCTGCCGTTCTCACTATATATTTATATGAAGCACCGAATTTACTTTTCACCTGTGCTTCCATTGCACTCAATGTCTGGGCATTATCCGTACTGGATGAAATCACTCTGTACATTGTTTTACCCGATGTTCCTTTTATAGCCTGTACTGAAAAATCCCCCCCCAGTTGAGCTGCAACTTTTTTGGCAGCTTCTTCTGTCTGTAAAGTTGCAACTTGAAGAAATTTTTTGTTTGTCATTTTCTGAGCCGTATTTTCTTTAGCTTTCTTAGCAGCTTCTTCTTTAGCTTTTTTATTAGCTTCTATTTCTTTATTTTTTTGTGCCAGCAAATCATTTTGTATCTTCTGGGCTTCTAAATCTTTCTTTTTTTGCTCTTCGGCTTTTTTAAGGGCGTCAGCTTTTTCCTTAGCTTCTTTTTCTGCTTGCTGCTGAGAAGCAGTCCCTGTTTTCTGCTCATCGGTTTTATTTGTATTATTCGGAGTTTCAGTAGTTCCGTTAGTGTTTTCAACGGTTTGGGTCTGCGTTACAGGCGGATTTACAGCTTTTATATCAGTTTGAGTATTTTCTGTTTTCTTGCCTTTATTTTCCGAATTATGAAAGTCATCCTTTCTTATATCGAATGTTTTAGTTACTTTTTCGGTATTTTTATTTTTTTCTTTCAAAAACTGCTTTCCTATTGAAAAAGCATATATAATAAAAGCAATTATCACTATCAGTCTGAGTATTTTAAAAAAATTCAAACGAAATCGCATATACATTTGAGGTCATCTTATAAGTTACCTCATCCTCCTTTTTTATTTTAATATTTCTTTCAATATCTCTTTGGAATTATTTGCCGCAAGCTCTACAAATGTATTGTACTCCATTCCCGCTTCATCAGACGGAGTATCCGAAATAGACCTTATAATAAGAAAATCTTTATCCAGTCTGTAACATACCTGTGCAACGGCAGCACTTTCCATATCTACACATAGAGCTTCAAATTCCTTACCAAGCTCTATTTTTCGTTCTTTTTCACCTATGAACTGTTCTCCTGTCAAAATTCTCCCGAAAAATGTTTTAAATTTATCATTTTTTATATTTTGAGCTTTTTCAAGCAATCTTGGGTTCGACTCAAAAGACCATACTTTCATTTGAGGAATTTGCCCCATTCTATAACCAAATTCAGTAGCATCAACATCATGATGAACAATGTCCGTTCCTATAACTACATCTCCCACTTTTATCTTTTTATCAAGAGACCCCGCAACCCCGGAAAATATTACCGTATTTATGTCATATCTGTATAACAGAGTAGTAGCCGTCATTGCGGCATTTACTTTACATATTCCCGACTGGACAAACACAATATCTTTACCACAAAATTTCCCTTTGAAAAAAGTCATTCCTGCCACTGTTTCTTCAATAATATCTGTCATTTCTTTTTTTACAGCTTCCGCTTCCTGTATTGTCGCTCCAATAATTCCTATCATTTTTTCTCCTATTTTTTTATATTATATTTATATATGTACTATATTTATCTCTATCTTTTATATCTGTCTCTATTTTCACTTTAATAATTTTATCAGTAATAATTTTATCAATTTCATTATTTTTTTTACTTTTTCTATATTTCTTCTATATTTCTTATTGTATCTTTATTTCAGTTTTGAAATTTATCTTTTATGACTTTTCTTCTTTTATCTCTTATTATTCAGCATATACGTATGCGTCTTTTACTTTGCAGGCTTTCACATCTCCGGTATTCAATACTGCTCTGAACTCCCATTTTTTATTTTTTTCAATAACGTCCGTACTGTCTATCGCATCTCCTACTTTTTCACCGTCTTTGTTAAAACACGGAATTTGAATACTTACATTTTCTTTTTTACTTCCGTTATGGGATAATGTTCCTATTACTACTGTTTTATTTCCGTCATTTTCGACTTTTGTTTTTGAAAACTTGTATTTTACACCTTTAGCTTCTATTTCTCCGTCATTTCCTCCGATAATTCCGCCTATTATATTGCCCGTAGCCTTGACTACCGCTCCCGTAACAGTTCCCGCTGCTTTGACTGTGCCTCCTACAACACTTCCCGCTGCTCCTACTACTCCGCATGAAGAAAGAAGTAAAACTATCCCTGCTACTGTCATCATTTTTTTCATATATACCAAATCCTTTCATTATTCACATAAAGTTTTTGGTTTATTTTATCATTTTTAGTATATAATTTTTATTTTATAATTCTTATTTTAATATTATAATAAAAATATTACTTTAAGTAAATATGTTTTTTCAAAATATTTTCCATATAAAAAGGATATGAAAAGAGACTGTTTCAAAAAAGAAAAAATAAAAATAAAATATATGAAAAATATATTTATTCATATTATTTTTAAGTTTTCCTTCTGAAACAGTCTCAATATTAAAATTTTACACTGATTACTCTTTTAAATCTATCTTGTATATTTTGAGATAATTTAAATCTATAAACATAAAAATTTAACTATAATATCTCAAGTTTTTCGATATGGTGCATACCTAAAGTTATGATTACTTCTGAAAAGGGTATTTCATATCAATCCATGAATTTTTCTCCCTTTTCTATATTTTGTCTTACTTCAGATATTTTTTACATAAATTTATTTTTTAAATTTATCAGTTACTTTATCAGCTAAGTCTTTTGCGCCTTCCACTGTTTTATGTAAAGTATCTTCTGCTCCCTTTTTTATATCCTGTACTATTTTGCTGTCTCCTAATTTTTTTGCCTCATCAACAGCTTTATCAGCCAAATCTTTTGCTCCCTCAACCGTTTTATTTATAACGTCCTCAGTCCCTTTCTTTATATTTTGAGCAACTTCACTTTCTGCAAATTCTTTTGTTTTATCAATAGCCTTATCAGCCAAGTCCTTTGCACCTTCCACTGTTTTATGTAAAGTATCTTCTGCCCCTTTTTTTAAATCATCAAAATTCATAAATATCCCTCCTATTTTTATCACTTCATTTTTATGTACTAATATTATACCTTATTTTTCTATTTTTTTAAACAGATTTTTTATAAACTATTACCGAACCGTTATTTTTTAAAATTAAACCATTCGGAATTTTAAATAATATAAGCAGCGAATAAAATAAATCTAAATACAACGCTCCTGCATTTAAAACACATAAAAATATTATAAATACACTTTTTATTTTATTCCACAGTTACCGACTTAGCCAAATTTCTCGGTTTATCGACATCATTTCCTTTGAGCCTTGATAAATGATATGCCAACAACTGATGAATTATTATTGAAAGAAATCCTGTATAGTCATCTTCTACATCAGAAATATAGAATACTTCGTCAGCTACTTCTTCTACCAGTGTATTTCCCTCTTTGGCGATAGCTATAACATAGGCACCCCTTGCAGTAACTTCTTTTATATTTGATACCGATTTTTCAAATAAATCGGACTGGGTAACATTAATTATCACAGGTACTCCGTCTTCAATCAAAGCTATCGTCCCGTGCTTCAGTTCCCCTGACGCAAAAGCTTCCGAATGAATATATGAAATTTCTTTTGATTTTAAAGCTCCTTCCACAGCAATGACATAATCAAGCCCTCTCCCTAAATAAAACATACTTGTTTGATTTTTAATCCTGTCAGCTACTGCTTCTATCCTGTCGGAATATTCCAACATCTTTTTTATATCTTTTTTCAGTCTGTATAGAGATTTTATATTATGCTCGTATTCTTCCCTTTTAATTTTTCCAAATTTATAAGCCATATCTGTAGCCAGCAAATAAAGAATTATCATTTGTGTAGTATACGCCTTTGTAGAAGCTACAGCAATCTCAGGCCCTGCCCATGTGTAAATCACGTGATCCGCTTCCCTTGCTATTGATGAACCCACAACATTTGTTATAGCTACAACTCTCGCACCATTTGTCTTAGCTTCTTTCAATGCCTCAAGCGTATCAAGAGTTTCTCCTGACTGACTTAATACTATTACAAGAGTCTTATCGTCGACAACAGGATTTCTGTATCTGAATTCAGAAGCAATATCCACGTCCACTTTTACTCTCGTTTTCTTTTCAATTATAAATTTTCCTACCAATCCCGCGTGATATGCCGTTCCGCAAGCAACAATATAAATACTGTTTATTCCTTGTAAATATTCTTTTGTAAGTCCTGCGTCATCAAAATTTATATTATTATTCTCATCCACTCTGCTGTTCAGTGTTTCAATCAATACTTCGGGCTGTTCATGAATTTCTTTTTCCATAAAAAATTCATATCCGCCTTTTGAGGCAGCTTCCATATCCCATTCAATATGTGTAATATCTCTTTCTATCTCCTGTCCTTCGGTATTCATAATTTTGACAGAATCTTTTTTTACTTCGACTATTTCATTATTTTCAATCAAATACACATCTCTCGTGTATTTCAATATAGCAGGTATATCCGACGCTATATAGTTTTCTCCTTTTCCAAGTCCAATAATAAGAGGACTTTCCTTTCTTACTGCTATTATCCTGTCAGGCTCATTCACGGACATAATTCCCAGTGCATAAGCTCCTTTTATAATCTTTATCAGCTTTTTCACGGCTTCAAGTAAATCCCCCTCATAAAGCTCATCCAGCAGATGAGTTACAACTTCGGTGTCCGTTTCCGAATTAAACTTGTATCCTTTTGCAATCAGCTCTTTTTTCAGCTCCAAATAATTTTCGATAATACCGTTATGAACTACAACCAATGTTTCATCTCTGTTAAAATGAGGATGCGAATTTTCATCAGAGGGTTTTCCGTGAGTTGCCCACCTTGTATGACCTATCGCCATTGTTCCTTTTAACGGCTCTTTATCCAATATATTAGCCAAATTTTTCAGTCTTCCCACTTTTTTTACTATGGAAAATTTTTTATCCCCCGTATTTACAGCTATTCCAGCTGAATCATATCCTCTATATTCGAGTTTTTCCAATCCGTCTAATACAAAATCTTGGGCGTTTTGCGACCCAATGTAACCTACTATTCCGCACATAGTCTACTCTCCTTATATAAAAAATTATGGAGAATAATCACTACAGTAATTTTGTTATTATGATTGCTCATAACTTTTGTATACTGTTGAGGTTGTGATAACCTAAAGAGCATCCGCCGATTATTTCGATAACTCTTTTCCCTCGTCGCCTTTTATTGAAAAAGGTCTGGCGCTTCTATTTATTTTTATTCTCCGATTGAGTTATTATAACAGAACCGCTGAAATTTTTCAACTTGGAAATGTTATATTTTAAAAGAAACTCCACTTTATGCATACGACGAAAACGGGAAACGGAAACTTGGAAATATTATATTTTAAAAAAAACTATCCTAAAAATAGAAATTTTTTCTATTTTCAGAATAGTTTCTTTTTTCTTTTTTATGTATGAGTAATAACATTAAAAAGTATATTTAGCCTCATAGTCCCCTTTTATATCCTTAGTATATAAGTCTGAAGCCTAAGCCTCCTCTTACATTTTTACCTTTAGTATCATATCCTGCATTCAGCGTTACTCCGAATTTTGAGTTATCCAGACCGATAGTCAAATCAGACTTAAAGTTTCCTCTTCTGTCTTCCTTATCCCTTCTTAAATCGTACCAGTCTGCCGTAGTTCCGGCTACTTTAGCTTTATTTTTCAGGCTGTCTACTTTTCCTAATTCCGTTTCATAGCCTAATCCTAAACCTGCTGTAAATGTAGCTTCTCTACCGAATGCTTTCTTAAAGTTGAATTCTATTCCTGCTTCAGGCTTGATTGAGTAATATCCGTCCGCCTTAACTTCCAGTCTCATTTCACCTGATTTTTCTTTTATTTTTCCTATTCTGCCGTATTCCAGCTTCAAGCTGCTGTAAGGTCTTATTACAAAATTTTCTCCTGTTCTGAATGATTTTGAAACTTCATTTTTCACTGCAACACCATAGCTGTTATAATTTGCTTTGGCATTAAAGATTTCATCAACAACAAGATATTTTCTGTCCATTTCATGTCTTGTAATATATCCCTCTGCCGATACTGTCCAATTCAGGCTGTTATTATGATCAAACGGTACAGATTTGTATACTCCGGCTTTCACCATTGTTTGATTTTCTTTTGATTTTCCAATGTCTTTAAATTTAAATCTGTTATTTACCGCTCCTGCATACCAACCTGATTTTTCTCCAAGTTTCACTGTTTCATTATCATGTATATAAGCTACACCGTAAGCATTATTTGTATAGTCTATAATACCTGCCGTATCACTGTTATATTCACCTTTTGCACCAAATGTCGTAATCTTGTTGGCTTTTTTGGATAGTGTTGACCAGTTTCTATTCAGCTTGTCAATTTCTTTATTCAGGATTTCATTTGTTGCAAACAGTCTTCTCTGCGTATTTGCATATTGATGACCTTTCATTTCATCCACAGCCTGTGCCAGAATATGACCTTCTCCTTTACCTAAATCATTTAACTTAGTAAAGATTTTCCATTCCCTGCTCTGCATGTTTTCTACTCCGTATCTTTGTTCAAGACCGTCCATAAAGTTATATGTGTTCTGCTCTTTAGCGAATGAAGTATAAGGTATTTTCGACAAGTATAATCTTGCAAAAGTATAGTTCGTATTTTGTGTAGGTGTTGCCATCCATGTCAAGCTGCTTGCTTTAGGAGTCCACTTAATTTCTCCTCCTGAGCTTCTACGGCTCACTTCCAGTATCGCCTCATTGTATGGAGCCAGAATATTCTGTCCTATTTCTATATCTTTGCTGTTTGAATATCTCGTAGCTTCCACTCCGAAAATCAGATTTACCCTTTTTAGTCCTGTCAAATGCTCAATTCCACGTATAGGATTTGTAAATCTTACCCCTGAAGTATCTACGTACATTCCGATTTCCGCCTGTCCTCCTCCAAGATTAGGTGTATGAATGTCGTAATCGGCTATATTCAGTACTGTATTTCCTACAGTTACCTGTGTAGCGTCAGGAGAATTTACCGTAGTATCTACTGTCGTCGGAGTAACTACATTACCCAGTCTTGTAATTGTTCCTACTGTATTTCCTCCTCCCGGAGTATAGATTTCCAGTCCTCTGACAGTTTTTCTTGTAGAAGTCAGAACCGTAGTTCTTGTTCTTTCAGAATTATCACCTGATACAGTAATGCTACTTCCAGGATGTTCTTCAAGAGAACCTCCTTTATAATAAACTCCAACACTGTCAGGAGCATTGATGATTATCTGTCCGTAATTTTTCAGAACGGAACCATTGAATGCGACTACACCTACGATACCCGTATTTTGTGGATTAGGTACAGTTTTAATCACACCGTAATTTTCTCCCACGGCATTATTATCAAGGTACATTCCCACTGTCTTTTTACCACTTAATTCGATTGTTCCTCTATTTATTGCCCTCGAACCTGAACCGCTGGCATACATTCCTATACTTTCATCGCCTGTTACCTGTATTGTTCCAAAATTTTCAACGGTACCGCTGCTTCTATCCAGATAACCTGCCGCCATTCCTATTCCGTAATATGATGTACTTGGGTCGGAAATCAGGTCAGAACCTCCTACTTTTATTGTAGGATGTATTCCCATTGTCGGGTCTCCATTTTGAGCGTAACCTGACACAGCGTAAATACCTACGTTTCCTTGAGTTGATCCAAAGTCAATATTTGCTAAGTTCTTCGTAGTTCCACTTGTATAAAGTCCATAGTTTTTACCGCCTGTAGCAGTCAGATTTGTATGGTTTACCACATTTGAGCTGTTATCTGCTACATAGGCAAATACTGCGTCTGTACCGAGTGTAGTACCGTTAGCGTCATTTATATCCAGCTGTGTTCCGTTTCCACGTACTACAAATCCGTATGAACTGTCGCCGATATTTAAATCAGCTGTACTGTTTATTGTCTGATTTGTTCCGTTTGAGAACAATCCTACAGACTGATTATTTCCAACAGTGATATTTCCTCCCAGTGTTACGTTTCCTCCTTGCGAGAATACTCCCATACCGTTATTTCCTGTCGAGATACTTCCTGTATTGTTTACACCGTAACCGTATATACCTATGGAATTGTTTCCTACTGAAATATTGCTCAAGTTTCTTACTGCATTATCCGTTTTTGTGTATATTCCTACATTGGCATTGTTTAAACTTGCAGGATTCCCTGACAATGTTATCGGATTTCTGTTTTCTATATCAGTATTTTCAGACATTATCCCGACTTCACTGAATGCTCCCGAACCTGTAATATTTCCTTTATTTGTAAACAGTCCACCGCCTTTAGTATATATTCCTACCATACCGCCTGTAGTATTTGTACTGTTATTCAGATTTATTTTTGCGTTATTTTCAGTGTTAGGCGTATCAGTCAATATTGCGATACCTGTACCGTTATTCGCTCCCGAATATTTATAGTTCAGAGTTCCTGAACCGTTGATTACAGTGCCACCGCCTGCATAAACTCCTACACCGTTTTCTTTAGTATCAAAACCGTAGTCGGTATTCAGATTGATAATACTTCTTTCAGCGTAAACACCTATTCCATTTGAGCCTACAGTAATATCGTCGTTACCTGTTCCTGATACGTTTATGATACCTCCGTTGCTTCCTTTTACTGCTATACCTACACCACTATTTCCCGTGGACACTCTACCTGTGTTATTTACCGTTATATCTCCCTGTGCTGCTCCGTCATTACTGTTGGCAAATATTCCAATAGAGTTGTCTCCTCCTGTTACAGTTCCGTTATTTGTTATGGAGATTTTCTTATTACCGTAAGTTACGGTACCTTTACTTACTCCCGCGATACCTGCTCCCGCACCTGATAAAGTTACGGTTCCGTTATTTATAATTTCACTTCCGTTTGCACCGTTCAGTCCTGCACCGTTATCTACGTTTACATTTCCTTCATTGACTATTTGTCCGTAGCTGACATTTATTCCCGCTACTCCTGCTGAAGATGTACCGCCTGTAACATTTACAGTACCTTTATTTATAAATCCTGATTCAGTATTTGACGCAGCATCCGAATTTGAACCCATTGAAAGACCTTTACCGTTTCCTGTAACTGTTTTTCCTGCGTTTATTGTTACTTTTTCTCTTTCCATAAGGATTTCATTAAATCTATCATTGACATCATTCAGATTTACATCGGCATTTACATCCAGTTCACCTTCCATAAGAGTACTCTTGAACTTGTTATTATTAGTAACAATATTCATATGGTGAAAATTCTGTAATCCTGCAAGATATGTCGCCATACCGCTGTTTCCTGTCCATACTACTTTTTCAGAACCTCTCAGTCCTTTGAATATACCTAAGTTGATATTACTACTTCTCAGCTGTACAGTTATGTTGCTCATACCCTGATATCTGTTTGAGCCTCCCGTACCTGCCGTATAGTCATTTTTCGCACCGTAAACCAGTATCCCGTCATGCATTTCGATTGTCGTTGCACCGTTAAATATTATTTTTCCTTCTTTTGCATAAAACGGTGCAGTATTTATATGGTCATTTTCCGTTGCTGCCAGTCCACGTGCCGCAGCATTATTTTTATTTGTAATAGTTCCTCCGCCAAAGTTTATAGTTCCTTTGTCAGCGTATAAGGCACCATTTGGTCCTGTATTTATAATATTGTTTGATCCGCTCAATGTTACCTGTGAGTTTTCTCCTTTAGCTATGGCAGCTATACCGTTTATTTTGAGATTATCCGCCATTTCTACTTTGGCTGTCTGTCCTGTAGCAGTTGTCAGAGCATATGCTCCTATGTTTTCAAACAGAGATTTTTTAACCTCGGCATTAGTTGTATCTGCCCATTCTTCCGTTGCTGTAACTGCACCTACAGTTTTTACGCTACTGTCTCCTTTAGCGTAAGCCACTATTGACTTATACCCTTTTACGTCAGTTTTCTTTTCAGCGGTAATTTTTCCTCCGTCTACCGCTGCATAAGCGATAGGATAAGAGTCAAATTCGCTCGTGATGTTTCCGCTCGGATCTCTGTATACAAAATGTTTATATCTTCCTGAAAGCAAGACGTCTACACCTATATTTACCTCACTTGCCTTACCGTCAAGAGCTGCCTGTGTGGCTGATGACATAGTCAGATTTTTATTTTTATTCCATTTTCCTGCGGAATATGCAATGATAGTCCCTGTCGCAGCTTCGTTTGCGTTATCATCATCAGTAATTTTGATAGAAGTAGCAGTACCTAAATAATCTTTTAAAGTAGTAGTCTTTATAGGTACGGTAGTATTTCCCGTTTCATCCGAGTTTGCATTTGTATGATGACTGTTCTGTGTACGTGCCACATCCATTATAGTTCCGTCACCCGCAGCGAGCATAACTCCGTTTCTTGAGTATTTTCCGAACTGTATGTCTATGTCATTTATCTGCAACGAATGTATAGGGTCAAAATTATATTGAGTAGTCCATGCTCCTGACGGATCTGCTCCTAAATCTTCCTGCGGCTTGATCCCGGGACGCTGTCCTGTTGTGGAGTATATACCTACGTTATTTTCTACGTATTTATTGTCTCCCCCTGCAAGGTTTCCCTCAGCTGTCTGCTCTGTACCTCCTGCTATGTTCAGTTTGTTACCGATAATACCTTTTGCTCTTATTTCTCCCTGATATATTCCTATTACGGATTTATCCTAGAAGTTATGACCTCCATTATTCTCCCATATATATCTGTTTGGTGCGTTGGCAGTATCATTTCCGAAGAACATTATCATATTTTTATCTCCGTAAGATTCAGGAGCTACATTTAGCTTAAATGACGGTGTCATCCCGTTTTCACGTGTGTTGTCAGGTTCTATTACTCCTACTCCTGTCTTGCTTTTCAACAGGTTTGCATAGTTTGCGGCATATCCCAGTCCTGAAAGCACAACGTTTTCAGCTCCTTCCAGTCTATATGTACCCTGACTGTCTATATTGAATGTGCCCTGTGCCCCTACAAATGAATATACCATATTTTTTCTTGTTTTCAAGTCCGCATCCACTTTACCTAACAGTGCTCCACGCTGTCTTCTTCCCCAGTAATCTGTATTGACCCTGTTTATCGCCTCATAAGATGACGGGAAGATAAGAAATACTGTATTTTCATTTCCCCTAATATCTACCGAAACATTATTTAGTCTTAATTTTCCTGCCTGCCATGTTTCTATAGAAATAAAGGCGGCTCTTCCTCCAAGATATCCTTTTACGTTATCGATAGTACCATTCCATACTGTATGGATAGCTACTTGTCCATCTCTATTATTTTCTGTTTTTCCGGCTCCTCCTACATTACCTGCAGCGTATATTGTAAAATCTTTTAAAACAAACCCATGAGGAGCCCATTTATCATTAGCATAAAGAAGGGATTGAAAACGCGGATTTTCAGGCAACACCCCTCTTAAATCATCTCCCTGTCTATCTGTATATTCCAATTCTCCTGTTACCGCATTAGGTCTGTATCCTCCATATATCATACTTAATTTTCTGGGTGCCCATTCAGTAGTAAGCGGTCCGTCATTTGTACGTCCATATGCAATATTACGGTTAATAGTGAATCCAAAATCCGTAAACGGATTTGCTATAGGTGCAGGCAAATCTACAGGGCTTATAGTTACATTTACCGGAGATGGATTTAATGGTGCCGGAGACGGTAAGTTTACATTCAGTGCAGGTAAAGCAGGTGAATTTATCGGCGGTAAATTTAGATTTGGTGCCTGTTTATTTACATCTTTAGGCACTATTCCCGCACTTACAGTGATTTCCACTGTAGGCTCTGCCGTATTTTCAAGGTCAAGCTCTGTCAGGTTGTATTTATTATTCAGACTGTTCTGAAAATACCTTGCCGCTCCTGTGGCTCTTTGAAACATTCTGTTTTCATTTTCCCTGTTTTTATCATTTTTTCCTTTGTATGTACCTCTCCAGTTGTTATAAGTATAACCCGTTCCCCATTGCCAAGTATTCCATGGCATTTTTATTACCTGATCTCCTTGTTCCATTAACTGTATCAGCTCAAGATTTGCATTTCTGAGCAGTCTGCTGTTTTCCTTTTTTGTCCTCCTGAACGTGTTACGCATATCGCCTATTGACGCATTCAGGTCTTTTCTTGTTTGACTTATCGCACTTTCCGTATTTTTTACCTGAGGCGATGTCAATGTATCTGAAAATGACAGCATTCCCATTAATAGAAAACTTAAGAGTAATCCTTTTGTATATTTTACATTTTTACTTTTTTTGGCAAAAGCTCTCAAATCTTTCTCCATTTTTTTGAGATTATTACTCATCTTTTTCACTCCCTTTCAAAAGAATTATTTATTATAAAAATTAAACAACTAATTTAACGAGATCTCATATATATTATTAACTTTAATGTATTGCCTGTTTAAATATAAACTTATTTCATATGATTTATTAATAGAATTGGATAACAGAATTTATATATACTATTGTAAATTTTAAATTACTTAGTTTTTTCGTTTTATTTTCTTAGTATAATTTTATTAAGATTATACCAAAAAAAATGAAAAATACAAACTAATTAAAAATTTTATGAAAATTTCTCTTAAACATTCAATTTTACTAACTTTTTATCTAATAATATATATCCTTTTTTTAAATTTAGCTCTTTATTTTAAAAAAAAATTTTGGAATTTTCAAGTTTTTTTATTCACATAATATAGTCATATAATATAATATTTATGAGGTGTATAATACATACCTTCATCTATTAAATTCAATATAATATTGAGAAATTTAAAATAATTTGTTATAGTTAGAAACAATTCACTATCTATATCATATAAATTAATTATTTTTAAAACAAACTATTTTTTAAACTTATAAAATAGTTTCATTATAATTTCTTTTTATGTGATATTTAACTATATTTCTTATTGCTTTTCTATTGTTCTTTCTATCTTTTTATCTATCTTAATTTTTTTATCAGAAAATATTTTTTTTATTTATTTTTGGAATTACTGTATATACAAAAATATTTCTTCTATTTATATTCAAGCTATATTCAAAAAATTTTTATATAAAAAAGTACTTTTATGATTATATTTAGATTTTTATATACACAGAAATATTTTTTCTATTTATATTCAAAAAATTCTTATATATAAAAAAACATCTCTTAGGAGATGTTTCTAATTTTTATAAATATTTTTTATCTTAACTCATTCAAAACTTATTCAAATTCAAAGATTTTATTATTTTATTTATATTTCGGGGTATATCTAAATTTTTATTTTAGAGATTTTACCATTTCTTTTATTTTTCAGAAGTATACTCAGGTTTCCATTTCAAAGATTTTATCGCCTGTTTTATATCTTCCACGGGTTCTTTGTTCAATTTTTCCTCCAAAGCACATTTTCCTACTGCCAATGCCACAGTTTCTGAAAATTCCGCCAATCCTGATACAGGTGGAAGGACTGCTGCCCCCTTTTTAGAAAAGTCTACTATTCCTGTTATAGAGTGAGCTGCCGCAGAAATCATTTTATCGGTCAAAATTTTTGCCTTTGAAGCAAGCACCCCAAGACCTAATCCGGGATAAATTAAAGCATTATTTGCCTGTCCGATCTCATAAGTTATCCCTTTATATTCGATAGGATTGTAAGGCGTTCCCGTAGCGATAAGAGCTTTTCCGTCTGTCCATTCGAGTAAATCCTGAGCCGTAGCCTCTGCCAGTTTGGTAGGATTACTCAAAGGAAATATAATAGGACGCTCTTTATAGGAAGTCATTTCCTGTACAATCTCTTTTGTAAACGCACCTGAAACAGTGGAAGTCCCCACTAAAATTGTAGGACATATTGCTTTCACAGCTTCCGTAAGATTAGTTAACTCATTCGCATTGGAAAATTCCGAACGTTTACGGGCAAAAGGTTTCTGCTCGGGTGTCAAATCATCCATATCATCAAACAATAACCCTGCTCTATCGACTAAATAAAATCTTTTATAAGCCTCTTCTTCCGAAAGCCCCTCCTGAACCATTTCATCAAAAATACGTTTTACAATTCCTGTTCCCGCACTTCCTGCACCGTAACACATATATATCTGATCTGCAAGTTTTTCTCCTGTAATATTCAATGCTCCTAAAATCCCTGCCAATGTTACAATTCCTGTTCCCTGAATGTCGTCATTAAAAGTAGCTATTTTATCTTTATATTTATTTAAGATATTTGCAGCATTGGAGCGACCAAAATCCTCCCAGTGAAGATATAAATCGGGAAACATTTTTACTGAAGTTTGCACAAACTTATCCACAAAATCATAATATTTATCTCCTCTGACACGTTTATGACGATTTCCCAGATATAGAGGATTATTAAGTAAAGTTTCTCGGTCTGTTCCCACATCAAGGATTACAGGAAGCACATTTTCAGGATTTATTCCTGCGGCAACAGTATAAACTATAAGTTTACCGACAGAAATATCAACACCGTTTACTCCCCAATCTCCTATCCCCAATATTCCTTCAGCATCGGTAGCTACTATCAGTCTTATATCTCTATCATCTGCGGCATTTCTCAATGTTTCTTCTATATTTTCAGGCTCATTTATAGAGAGAAAAGCTGCATTTTGAGGATTTATAAATAACTCGCTATAATTTTCAATGCTTTCCGCAATCAAAGGAGTGTAAATAATAGGCATAAATTCCACAATATGCTTACTGAACAGATAATAAAACAATGTTCTGTTAGTATTGAAAATCTCCATTAAGAAATGACGCTTTTCAATAAGGGTACTCTTTTTCTGAAACTGCCCGTAGGCTTGCTCTGCCTGTTCTTCTATAGTCTGTATATATGGAGGTAATAAACCTGTTAAACCAAATTTAGCTCTTTCTTCTTTTGTAAAAGCCGTTCCTTTGTTCAGGAAAGGATTATTTAGTATTTCATATGACTTTTTCATATTTTCATCTCCTTATATATTTAACATATATTTTAATTTTTTATCATTTTAAAAATTATTATTTTTAGTTTTTCTAAATTTTATATTCTCAAGTCATATATTTTAATTTTTTATTATTATTTTAAAAACATCATCAGAACGGGTATAATCAATGCAAATAAAATTGTACTCGTAGTTACCACATTTGTAGCGTATTTCACATCTCCGCCCGATTCATTTGCCAAGATAGGCAATACAGCAAATACAGGTGCTGCCGACTGTATTACATAAGTCTTTGTATCAAGGTCGGTTAGATTTCCTCCCAAACTGCTGCCTATCATGAGTAATAATATCATTACAGCAGGAGATAATATAAATCTTCCCACAAGAGCGAGAATTGTATCTTTATCAAACCTTATATTTCTAAGTCGTGCGTCAGCGAGGACAATACCTATATACATCAGCGACAGCGGAGTAACTATATTTCCTATGTACTGCATTGTCGAATTAATCATTTTAGGCATTTTAATATTAAAGGCTAAAAGCAATAATGCTACTATAAACCCTATTAATGGAGGAGAAAATATCTTTTTCCAGTTTACACCCTTTTTTTTGTCATCCACATCGGGAGTATCATTTGAAACGAGAAACGCTCCAAAAGTCCATATAGATACTGTGTTTGTTATATAATACATAAGATAATAAGGTAAGCTCTGTTCCCCAAACAGCTCAATATTCAGAGGCATTCCTATAAATATTGTGTTCGCATTTACAAAAGCGTTTATAAATATCCCCTTTCTGCCTGTTTTTATCCTAAACACTTTGACCATTATAATTGCGATTATGTAACCTATTATAAATGAAGCAAAAGTATATACAAGCCTGTCCGACATTGAAAATAAAGTATCCAATGTCAAATTACGTGAAACAGCAACGTATATTGAAGCAGGAAGAGCAATATTTGTTATCACTTTTGAAACATTTTCACTAAAACTGTCATGAAACCAGTCTTTTTTCCTCAATATATATCCTATTGCAATCATAAAAATTATAGGAAATATACTTTCCAGAGACTTAAAAAAAACCATTTTACTATTAACTCCTTTCTATATTATTAATTTAACTATTTTTCTATCTTTGATTGCTCCAACATTTTAATTGTTTTATTATTACAGTATATTATACTAAAAAAGACTGAAAAAAGTCCAGTCTAATTTATTTTATAACTTTTATTTGTATTTTTCGACTATAATTCAATTGTAATATTTTATCAAAGCCCTTTTATTATAGTGTCTTATAAAATATATTACAAGTTCATTTACAATATTAATGTTTTTTCGCCTTTTTATTTGCAATACTCACAGAAATATTATTTCTTGATCCAGCTCATGAGTTTTCTAAGCTCTGCTCCTACTTTCTCCACATCATGTTTAGCAAATTCTTCCCTTTTGGCTTTCAGGAAAGGCTGCCCTGCTTTAGAGTCGGCAAGAAAATCATCAGCAAACTTACCTGACTGAATATCTGCCAATATTCCCTGCATTGCTTTTTTAGTTTCAGGAGTGATAATCTTAGGCCCTGTAATGTAATCTCCATATTCCGCCGTATTTGAAATGGAATTTCTCATTGTAGCAAGCCCTCCCTCGTAAATCAGGTCTACTATCAGTTTCATTTCGTGTAAGCATTCAAAATAAGCATTTACAGGGTCGTATCCTGCTTCTACCAGTACTTCAAATCCTGTTTTCATCAGCTCAACAACTCCACCGCATAAAACTGCCTGTTCTCCAAATAAATCTGTCTCTGTTTCCTGCTTATAAGTAGTTTCAAGTATCCCCGATCTTCCTCCTCCGATACCCGAAGCCCACGCGAGAGCAATATCTTTAGTATCTCCGCTCGGATCCTTTTCGACTGCAATAAGGCAAGGTACTCCGCTTCCTTCCTGAAAAGTTCTTCTTACAAGATGTCCCGGTCCTTTAGGAGCTACCATAAATACATTTATATCTTCTCTCGGTTTTATTTTTCCGAAATGTATGTTAAATCCATGTCCAAATCCTAAATATGCTCCCTGTTTCAAATTAGGTGCCACATCTTTTGCATAAGTGTCAGCCTGTAATTCATCAGGAATTAAAATCATAACTACATCTGCGTCTTTTACAGCTTCAGAAGTCTCTTTCACTGTAAATCCTGCTTCTTCAGCCTGATTCCATGACTTTGAACCTTTTCTAAGCCCCACTGTTACATCCATACCGTTTTCTTTCAAGTTTAATGCATGTGCATGCCCCTGTGAACCGTACCCCAAAATTGTTATTTTTTTCCCTGTCAATTTGTTCAAATCACAGTCCTTGTCATAATACACCGTTGTTCCTAAAATATTTCCTGCCATTTCTAAATCCTCCTAAATTTATTTTTTATTATTTTATACTTATGAAATTTGTCTAATTTATTGACGATTATTCCATTCATATAAATATTATAAGTGTTATAGTTTAAAAAGTCAACAATCTAAACCATATATGTTTTTGTTATTCAATATAAACAATATATATACTATCTTATAATTAACCATGGTCTTTCATTTTCCCATTCAACTCTGACATTCATTCCAAACATTTCTGACAATAGAGTTTCTGTCAGTATTTCTTTTTTCTTTCCTTGAGCCATAATTTTCCCATTATTCAATAATGCCACATGAGTTACCGAGGATATAATTTCCTCTATCTGATGAGTTACATATATAAAAGGTGTGCTGTTTTCTTTTTTAGAGTTTTCTTCAAGGACTGATAAAAAGTATTCTCTCGATTTTATATCAAGGCCCGAACACGGCTCATCGAGTATCAGCAAATCAGGCTCATTCATAAATGCCCTTGCAAGCAGAGTTCTCCTCTGTTCTCCTTGGGATAATGTTGAAAAATAGCTGTCTTTTATATATGAGATTTTAAAATCTTCTATTATCTTTTCAGCTTTTTTCCTGTCTTCTTCGGTTACTTCCTCGTATATCCCTATAGAGCTGAATTTTCCTGATATTACCACATCTTTCAGTTTTTCTCTGTTCAATGTCCCGAGAAAATTATTAAGAGAAGAACTTACAAACCCTACTCTTCTTTTTATATTTTTCCATACATAATTTCCAAATTTATGACCGAAAACTCTTATTTCTCCTGTTGTCGGAAATATATATGCAGGTATCATTCCCAAAATTGTTGATTTTCCCGAACCGTTTAATCCCAACAAAGCCCAGTTTTCATCTTTATTTATATGCCAGTTTATTCCATTTAGAATGATTTTTCCGTCTCTTTTAAATGTAACATTTTCATAATGCACTATTTCTTTACTCATTATTTTTCCTTTTCTGAAAATATCTTTTTTATATCAAAATAACATCGAAATTTGGGAAATTTTTATAATAACTCAAATCGTCTAAATTCTTTCAACTATTTCGTCTCCCATTTCTTTTGTCCCGACTTTTTTCATTCCTTCCGTATAAATATCCGCTGTCCGATAACCGTCTTTCAATGTTTCTTTCACAGCATTTTCTATTGCACGGGCTTCATCAGGCAAATCAAAGGAATATCTCAACATCATTGCGGCAGAGAGTATCGTAGCAATAGGATTTGCAATATCTTTTCCCGCTATATCAGGAGCCGAGCCATGACTCGGTTCGTAAAGACCTATTTTTCCGTCTCCTAAACTTGCTGACGGCAGCATTCCGAGCGAGCCTGTCAGCATTGAAGCCTCATCGGATAAAATGTCTCCGAACATATTTTCAGTCAGAATTACATCAAACTGTTTAGGATTGGCAATCAGCTGCATTGCAGCATTATCAACATACATATGAGAGATTTCAACTTCAGGATAATTTTTTCCAACTTCCTCTACAATCTTTCTCCACAATTTTGAAGTGTCAAGGACATTGTGTTTATCCACACTTGTCAGCTTTCCGTTTCTTAATTTTGCTATTTCAAATGCTTTTATAGCAATTCTTTTGATTTCCTCTCTTGTATAAGATAAAGTGTCATAGGCCTTTTCTTCGGAATATTCCCTCTGTCCGAAATATAGTCCTCCTGTAAGCTCTCTTACTATCATAATATCAAGACCGTTTCCAACTATTTCCTCTTTTAAAGGGCTGGCATTTTTCAATGACTCAAATAAAATTGCAGGTCTTAAATTAGTGTACACTCCTAATTCTTTTCTTATAGCAAGAAGTCCTCTTTCGGGTCTTTTCTGCGGGTCAATATTATCCCATTTATATCCTCCGATTGCCCCCAGTAAAACTGCATCGCTATCTCTACACACCTGAATTGTCTCATCAGATAATGGAATACCGTACTTGTCTATAGACTCACCGCCTAAATATCCCCGAATATACTCAAATTTATGATTGAACTTTTTTCCGATTTCATCTAAGACTTTCATTGCCTCATCGACTATTTCGGGACCTATTCCGTCCCCTTTTAATATTGCAATTTTATATTCCATTTTTACCGCTCCTTTCATATTTTAAAATTTTATTAATCTATTTTTATACTATCATATTATTTTTTAAGTTTCAATTTCTAATTCATTATTTATACTTCACAATTTCTTTAGAAATTTCATCAATATTCTTTTAGTAGGCATAACATTTATTTTTTCACATATAATATTAAATACTTACTAAAATTAGTATTATTTCCTATATTAAAATTTATTTATGACTCTCCTCATACTTCCTGATCTCGTCTTCATGTTCCAGCGTCAGTCCAATTGAATCAAGTCCCTTGAGTAATCTCTGTTTCCAGCTTTCTTCCAGTTCAAAGAAATAATCCTTTCCATTTGCGGTAAGTTTATTATTTTCCAAATCCACAGTGATTTCCGTATCACCCGAAAGTGCAGCTAACTCAAGCCTGTCGGCTAAAGGCAATGTTATCGGTAAATGTCCGTTATTCAGCCAGTTCATATAAAATATTCCCGAATATCCTCCAGCCACAATCACATGAAAACCGTAATCCTGCAACGCCCATGCCGCATGTTCCCTACTCGAACCGCAACCAAAATTTTCTCCTGTAATCAGGATTGTTCCATTTTTATATTCAGGTTTGTTTAAATTAAAGTCCATATTGTCGGTTCTGTCCTCGTTATATCTCCATTCATCAAACACATATTGTCCAAACCCCGTTTTTTCAATACTTTTTAAATATTGCTTCGGAATCAGCTGGTCAGTATCAATGTTATCATTCATAATGGGGACTATCGTTCCTGTATATTTCGTAAAAGGCTTCATCTTTTTTCTCCTTATTTCTATTGATATTTATCATTTTTAAATTTAAAAATATATCATCTTGATATTTTTCGGATACACTTTAATCTTTATAAAAAATCATTTTACTTCGTCAAGATTTCTTACATCTACAAATCTACCGTAAATCGCTGCCGCAGCTGCCATTGCAGGACTTACCAGATGAGTTCTGGCTCCTTTTCCCTGACGTCCTTCAAAATTTCTGTTGGAAGTCGAAGCACAGTGTTCTCCCGACGGTATCAAGTCGGGGTTCATCCCAAGACAAGTAGAACAGCCCGCTTCCCTCCACTGAAATCCCGCATCTTTCAGTATTTGAGCAATCCCGTTTTTTTCGGCAGCCCTCTTGACTACCTGTGAACCCGGAACTACAACTGCTGTGATATTCGGAGCAACTTTTTTTCCTTTTACTATTTTTGCAACAATTTCCAGATCGCTTAATCTTCCATTTGTACACGAACCGATAAATACATGCTTCAACGGTATATCAAATGGAGAACCTCCCGGCTTAAGCCCCATATATTCATATGCTTTTTTATCATTATGGTCTTTTATTTCAGGAAATACATCCGTTATATTTATCCCCATTTCAGGATTTGTACCCCACGTTACTTGCGGAGCCAATTCAGATACGTCTATCTTTATATGTTTGTCAAAGGCTTCTACAGTATCCGTATACAGTTCTTTCCATTCGGCAACTTTTTTTTCAAAGTCCTCTCCTTTTGGAGCAAATCTTCTCCCTTTCACATATTCAAAAGTAGTTTCATCAGGTGCTATAATTCCTGATTTACCACCTCCTTCAATGGCCATATTGCAAATAGTCATTCTTTCTTCCATTGAAAGATTTCTTATTGTATCTCCAAAAAACTCAAAGGCATATCCGTTTCCAAGTCCGATACCGTACGTTTTTATAATATGCAGGATTATATCTTTTGCGTATACGCCTTTCTGTAATTTCCCTGTTATCTCTATCCCCATAGTTTTAGGTTTTTTTTGCCAGATTGTCTGGGTCGCGAGAACGTGTTCGACTTCACTCGTCCCTATCCCGAAAGCTATCGCACCGAATGCACCGTGAGTAGCGGTATGACTGTCTCCACAAACTACCGTCTTACATGGCTGTGTAAGTCCCTGTTCAGGTCCCACCATATGGACAATTCCGTTATTTTCATTGAACATATCTACAAGTTCAATGCCAAATTCTTTACAATTGACAGCAAGTGCGTCCAATTGAGCTTTGGATATTTTATCGCGTATGTTCATCCTTTGGGACATTATTGTCGGAGTATTGTGGTCCATTGTACCGAATGTCAAATCAGGTCTTCTCACTTTACGTCCTGCTATTCTTAATCCTGAAAAAGCCTGCGGAGAAGTTACTTCATGAATTAAATGCAAATCTATATAAAGTAACTGAGCTTCTCCCGATTTTCCCGTAATTACATGTTTCTCCCATACTTTATCAAATAAAGTTTTAGGTTCCCCTGCTGTCATTTATTTTTCCCTCCAAATTTTTCTCTATAAGTTTTTTCTCTAATTTTTTTTGTTTATAAATTTTTATTTATTACCTAATCAATAACTGCACTCACTTCTATTTCTATCATTAATTCCTTATCAATTAACGATGATACCTCTACCATTGTTGCAACCGGTTTAATATTCCTAAAAAATTCTCCGTGTGCCTTTCCATATTCTTCCCATTTTGAAATATCCGTAACAAACATTCTTGTTCTAACGACATTTTCTAATCCCAATCCTTCCTTTTTAAGAATTTTTTTTATAATTTCAAGAATATATTTTGTCTGTTCATAAGCATTCCCTATTGCATAAGGCTTTCCGTCCTTGATAGCTGTTGTTCCTGCTATTTCAAAAACATTTCCTATTCTTACTGCTCTGGAATATCCTACAATGTCCTCCCACGGAGAATTTCCACTTATATTTTTTCTCATTAATTTAACTCCCTTCAAATTCTTATACTCCTCTTACTTTTTCAATAATAATACCTATATTAATAATATCCACATTCTACTTTTTTAAAAATATCATAATAAGACTTTCTCTTTTTTAGGCTCTTTTCAGCTCAAATATGACTATTTCAGGTTGCGCAAAAAACCTTATGAACATCTCAAGAAAAGCTCCTCCCAATCCTGAAGTAATATAGATTTTATGTCCGCCATACTCTTTCATTCCATATCCGTATTTCTTTTTATTTTTTATCGCCGAAACAACGATTTTTCCAAAAAACGTTACTTGTCCGCCGTGAGTATGTCCCGCTAAAGTTATATCGGATTTTCCTTTCTGTTCATCAGTCATATCTTCAAAATATTCAGGATTATGTGTCATAAATATTACAAAATCTTCTTTTTTTGTACCTTCAAGAGCCTTTTCAGCATCAGGATTTCCGTGCCACAAATCTTCCACTCCTGCGATATATATACTTTGACCGTTTACAGTAATTTTCCTATTTTCATTTGTAAGAAGATTAAAACCGAGTTTCTGCATATTAGCAGCTGTTTCTTCCGTACCGGGATACTCATGATTTCCGTATATTGCATACACTCCCAGTTCGGGAACTTTTATATCCTTAGCATCCTCATAAAACTTAGGAATATTCTTCTCCCAAGTAGCATAGTCTCCGCCTAAAAGGATCATATCCTTTTTTTGTTTATTAATAAGCTCAATCGCTTTTTTCTCCTGCCTTGCATTGTACCTTGCCATTGTATCATACTGAAAATCGGCGACGAACAGTATCCTTTTCCCGTCAAATGCTTCGGGAATATCTTTGGATTTTATCTCTATTGTCCTTATTTTTATATTTCGATATTCATAATGTGAATACACCAAAAATATCACAATTAATCCTAAAAAACCATATAAAATTCTAAGAATCCAGCTTTTTATTTTCATTTTTTCTCCTTTTAGCTTTTTATCTATATTAAAACTATAATAAAAACTAAATTTAAGTTCTTAATATATAGATATAGATTAATATTTTTACTCTTAAAATTTATTATAAATTTATATTTACTGTTTTTATAATACTTATTCTATAATACTCATTCTTTGTTAATATTATAATCTTATTTCCAATTATCATTGAGAAATATGCAATACCTCGTATAATTTTGAATTTTCTTTTTCATAAGGAATATCCTCAAAAAAATAATATTCTGTATATTTCCATTTTTCAGGATTATATATTAGTGCTTTTCCAATAATTTTATTATCTGATATAGAAAATTCCATTTTTTTCATTTTTTCCATTGGTTTTATTTCGCTTTCTATCTCCAATAAATATTTTGCTTTAGAAAAGTTATCTTTAAACTCTTGTAGTAATGGTATCCCTATATTTATAGTTTGCCAACCAAAAGAATTTAAAATATTATCATAAAATCCGTCAAATATAAATTTATTCATTCCTTTATTATCTTTCCAAATATATAATGGAGAATATTCTTTATTTTTTTCAGATATTAAATACGTTTTAAAAAGCAAATCTTCAAATCTATCTGTCTTAAAACCATTTTCTTTTACTCTTTTTCTAATATTATTCATATCAAAATCATTAGGAAGTTTGATTTTATATTGCATCATTATCATATCTTTTGTTCTCCAATATTTTAAATTAATTATTATATAATCTGTTTATACCATTTATATATGCCTCTATACTTGCCTCTACTACATCCGTACTTTGTCCTCTACCGATAAATCTGTTTCCGTTTTTTTCAATAATTACAACTACTTGTGCCTGAGCGTCGGTATCTCCCGTTATTGACTCCAGTTTGTATTCTTCCAGTACAAATGTATCATTTACAGCCAAGTTTATCGCATTATATGCAGCGTCTACAGGACCGTCTCCAAGAGCTTCCTTGACTTCCGTTTTTCCGTCCAATGTAACGGTTACTTCGGCTTTTGGCTTTCTGCCCTCTTTTCTCGAAATTTCAAAATGATTTAATATTATTCTTCCCTCGATTTTTGCCGCTTCTCCTGCTACCAATGCTATTATATCCTCATCTAACACATATTTTTTCTTATCTGCCAACTTTTTAAATTCGGAAAATAAATCTTCTATCTTTTTTTCCTCAATGTGATTAAATCCTAATGAATTCAGCTTTTGAACAAAAGCGTGTTTTCCTGAATGTTTTCCAAGTACCAGACTGTCAGTGTTTCTTCCTACCGTTTCAGGCTTCATAATTTCATAAGTTTCAGGATTTGCCAAAACTCCATGCTGATGAATTCCCGACTCATGGGCAAAGGCATTTGCTCCGACTATTGCCTTATTAGGCTGCGTAGAAACTCCCGTCAGCAGACTGACCAATTTGCTTGTAGGATAAATCTGTTTTGTATCGATATTTGTATAATATTCTTCAAATAAATCTTTTCTCGTCTTTAAAATCATTACTATTTCTTCGAGAGAAGTATTTCCCGCTCTTTCTCCGAGACCATTTACTGTACACTCAATCTGTGTCGCTCCTGCCTGAATGGAAGCTACCGAATTTGCTACCGACAAACCTAAATCATCATGACAGTGTACGGAAATATCCACATTCTCAATTCCTTTTACATTTTCCCTCAAATATTTTATAAGCTCGGACATTTCATTCGGTGTTCTGTATCCTACAGTATCAGGTACATTAAGGGTAGTCGCCCCTGCCTTTATTGCTTCCTCATACACTTCCACCAAAAATTCTTTTTCAGTCCTTGTAGCATCTTCCGAAGAAAACTCAACATCATTTACGAAAGATTTTGCATAAGCTACCATTTCCCTAACTCTGTCAAGTATTTCCTCTTTTGTCATTTTCAGTTTATATTCCCTGTGTATCGGAGAAGTTGCAATAAACGTATGTATTCTTGGTTTTTTTGCATTTTTCAGAGCTTCCGCCGCAGTTTCTATATCTTTTTTTACGGCTCTTGCCAGACTTGTTACTATTGAGTTATTTACATTTTCGGCAATCAGTTTCACTGCCTCAAAATCTCCGGGAGAAGCCACCGCAAAGCCCGCTTCTATTATATTCACACCCAGACTTTCGAGCTGTTTTGCAATCCTCAGTTTTTCCTGTGCATTAAGGTTTACTCTCGGTGTCTGTTCTCCGTCTCTCAATGTCGTATCAAATATTTTTATCTGTTTCATACTTAGCTCCTTTCATTTTTTACCAAATCTTAAACTTCTATCACAATTTTGCAATATTCAATATAATTTATGCTAACTTACATTCCCAATAAAAATATTTTCTCTATTATATATCAGATTATTTATTAACTGTTAATACTCTTCCTAATTTTCATTTTTATAATCTTTTATGGAATAGATTGCCGCCTGTTCCGCATGAATGAGTGCCGTATCAAATAGCGGAACATCGGTATCCTCATTTTTTATGAGAAGACCGATTTCAGTACAGCCCAGTATTATCCCCTCGGCTCCTTTCTGTTTAAGAGTTTTCACAATTTCTAAATATTTTACCTTTGATTCAGGATTTATAATTCCAAGACAAAGTTCATCGTATATTACCTTATTTATAATTTCTATATCATTTTTATCAGGAATTATAACATTTATTCCCTTTTCAATAAGTTTTGATTTATAAAAATCCTGCTCCATTGTATATTTTGTACCAAGTAATGCTATGTTTTTCATTTTCTTTTCCAATATTTTTTCTGCTGTCATTTCAGCAATGTGTAATACGGGAATGGAAATTCTCTCTTTAATCTGATTAATAACCTTGTGCATTGTGTTTGTGCAGATAACTATAAAATCTGCCCCCGCTTTTTCCAAATTATATGCAGCCTCTCCCAAGATTTCTCCACTTTTTTCCCAGTTTCCGTTTGCCTGACATTTTTCTATATCATAAAAATCCACACTATACATTATACATTTTGCTGAATGAAGCCCTCCCAGTTTGTTCTTAACAGTTTCATTTATTACTTTATAGTAAGTCATACTGCTTTCCCAGCTCATTCCTCCTATTAATCCTATAGTTTTCAAATTCATCTTCCTTTCAAATTATCTATTCTTTTACAGCCTCAAATCTCAATCTCACATAATCAGCCAAAATTTGTCCATTTTCGTTTCTTTCCAGTTCTTTTTCAACTTTTTCAGTTATTTCATCAATCAGTTTTTCATGCATTTCCACCGGAACGTTTACAAGAGCAGGTGCAGAAAAAGTTTGCAGCCATCCTTTTATCCCGGTTGGAAGCAAAGTAGGACGGGGAAAGCTTATCATTCTTTTTACTTTCAGTCCATATTTTTCAAGTAATTCCGTTTTTTCTTCCGGAGTTGGAAAAAACCAGCATTTTTTAGCTTTCAAGTTATGTTTTTCTACAGTTTCAAAAATAGCATTTTCTATTTTTTCCACGTTTCCTTTACGACCTGTCTCGGCTACAAAACGTCCGCCTTTTTTCAAGGCTCGAGCTACTCCTTCCATCACTTTCTCTGGATTAGTCATCCAATGTAGCGCCGCATTGGAAAAAATCGCATCAAACTCATTTTCAAATTTCATATTCTGTGCATCTCCCTGTATGGCTTCAATCCCAATTTTTCTTGCCGCTTCAACAAATTTCTGACTTCCATCAAGTCCTAAAACTTTGCACCCATATTCAGTAATTTTCTTAGTCAATACTCCATCTCCACAACCTAAATCCAAGATATACTCATCTTTTTGAGGATTTAACCATTCAATCAGGTCTTCTCCATAAGTTGATACAAAACGTGCATTTTTCTCATATTTTTCTTTTTCCCAATGTTGACTTATTTTCATTTTACTCAATTCCTTTCCGTTTTTGTTTTTTATACTTTTCAGCAACACTTGATGCTAAACTCATTTTAAAAACAGAAATAAGATTTTATGATATTTATATTGAACTCTATAAAAAACTGCTTTAACTTATATCCTTTGTTTAAATAGGAAATAGTATAAAATAATTAAAAATATAAACACTAACTACATCTTTTCTCCCCTGCTCATTGCAGTAACTCCTGTCTTTGCCATTTCCAGTATTCCGTAATTTCTCATTATTTCCACAAAACCTCTTAATTTCTGAACATCTCCAGTAAGCTCTATTATTAGGGAAGTTGGCGAAACATCTAATATTTTTCCCCTATAAATATCAGCTATCTGGACTATCTGAGACCTTGTTTCGCTGTCAGATTTTACTTTTATGAGCATGAGCTCCCGTCTTATCACATTTTCAACAGGAAACACTTTTACTTTTACTACGTCTACTATTTTATACACCTGTTTTTGTATCTGGTCAAGAGATTTTGCATCTCCGTCCACGGTTAACGTGAGTCTCGCATATCCTGCCTTATTTGTTACACCTGCTGTCATCTTATTTACAAAATAACCTCTTCTATTAAATAATGACATTATTCTGGCAACTATTCCATTAGTATTTTTTGCAATTATAAGAATTTCATGTTCCTTATTCATTTTCAAGCACCCCTCTCTTGCCTACCATTTGAGCTACACTTGTCCCCGCAGGTATCATCGGATATACATTTTCTTCTTTTTCCACTATACAGTCTATCAATACACCTTCATCACTGTTTATAAGGTCTTTCAACTTATTTTTCAAATCTTGCTTAGTTTTCAGCTGTACTGATTTAATCCCATACGCTTCACCTATTTTTATAAAATCAGGGTTGTAGTCCAGATTTACAAAAGAATATCTTCTGTCATTGAATATTTCCTGCCATTGTCTTACCATTCCTAAGAATGAGTTATTTATAATCAAAATTTTTACAGGAAGTTTATACTGTTTTATCATCATAAGTTCCTGAAAAGTCATCTGAAACCCACCGTCTCCAACTACAAGCACGACTTTTTTATGAGGCATTGCCACTTGGGCACCTATTGCGGCAGGAAGCCCAAATCCCATAGTTCCCGCTCCACCTGACGTTACTATCGTATCAGGATTTGTATAAGTGATAAATTGAGCAGCCCACATCTGATGTTGACCTACATCGGTTACAATTATTGCATCTCCTTTAAGTATATTGTTCAACTCCTCTAATACTTCCTGCGGAATGAGCTTATCTTGAGAAACTTCCCTGTATACAAGAGGATATTCTTTTTTCCATTCTTTTATTTTATCCACCCACTCTTTATGTTTTAACTGCTCCAGTTCCTTATTCAGCTCAGTTAATACATTCTTCAAATCTCCGACTATAGGTACATCTGCTCTTTTGTTTTTCTCTATTTCAGCAGGGTCAATATCTATATGTATGATTTTTGCTTTAGGGCAGAATTTTTCAGGATTTCCCGTAATTCTGTCATCAAATCTTATTCCTGCGGCAATTATAAGGTCTGCTTCATCAGTAGCATAATTGGCATATACCGTTCCGTGCATTCCCAGCATTCCGAGTGATAATTCATGGTTACCCGAAAATGTTCCCAATCCGAGCAGTGTCATTGTAACAGGAGTATCCGTCTTTTCTGCAAACTCCCTCAAATCTTCCGAAGCTTTTGCTTTCAAAATTCCTGCTCCCGCTATTATCAGCGGTTTTTTAGCTTCCTTTATCAATTTTAAAGCTCTTTTTATCTGACCTTGATGTCCTTTATATGTAGGGTCATACCCTTCAAGATTAAATTTTTTTTCATATAATTTTTCAAATTCCTGATAAGTTATTTTCTGTAATTGAATATCTCTCGGAATATCAATCAGTACCGGTCCGGGTCTTCCTGTAACCGCTATATAATATGCTTCTTTTATAATTCTCGGTAAGTCCTTTATATCCTGTATTAGATAGTTCATTTTTGTTATAGGTACTGTTATTCCTACTATATCACTTTCCTGAAATGCGTCTTTTCCCAATAAGGAACTACTGACTTGCCCTGTTATGGCAAGCATGGGAATAGAATCCATATGTGCTGTCATTATTCCGGTAACAAGATTTGTCGCTCCCGGTCCTGATGTGGCAAGACATACTCCAATTTTCCCTGATACTCTCGCGTATCCGTCAGCTTCGTGGGCTGCTCCCTGCTCATGCCTTGCAAAATAATGGTTTATCTTATCGTATTTATAAATTTCATCATAAATGGGAATTACTGCACCTCCCGGATATCCGAATATATCTTTTACACCCAGTCTGTGCAAACATTCCAGTACAATTCTCGCACCGCTAATCGTTTCAGTACTCATTTTTTCAACCACCTTTCAGTTAAATGTTTATTATATTATTTCCTTTTTTTATTTTTATTCTTATACTTTATTCTTATACTTTATTTTTTTCTGATGTTTATTCCTGTTTCATTTTATTCATTATTCTTCTACCGTTTCCTGTGAATTTAGCCTTTTCACTTCGTAGCCTTCTTTTTTAAAACTTTCTATTATTTTCTTTATATGCTCTTCTCCGTTTGTCTCGACTGTTACTTGCAGCTCCACTTCATGAAATCTGTCAAGATTCTTAAACTGATTGTGATCAAGCCTTATTACGTTGGCATTTTCCTTAGCAAGTATTTGGGATACTGCTACAAGTTGTCCCGGTTTATCAGGCAAATCCACTGAAAATTTAAATATTCTCCCTCTTACTACAAGTCCTTTATTTATCATTGATGATATTGTCAGAACATCAATATTTCCACCACTTAGTATGGAAATAATCTTTTTCCCTTTTTCTTTCAGTTTTTTCAATCCTGCAACAGATAAAATCCCCGCATTTTCAGCAACAATTTTATGTTTTTCAACTAAAAGCAGAAAAGCTTCCATTAATTCATAATCCGACACTGTTATAATCTCGTCTACATACTTTTTTATATAATCAAAATCAATATTTCCTATCCTTTTTACAGCTGCACCGTCTGCAATGGTACTGGCTTCTTTCAATTCGGTAACTTTTCCTTTTTCAATGGATTTCAATGCACTGGCAGCTCCCTCAGGTTCCACCCCTACTATTTTTATTTGCGGATTTTTCATTTTTGCCGCCGCTGCAACACCCGAAATCAGTCCTCCCCCACCGAGAGGCACCATTATAATGTCTGTATCAGGTAATTCTTCCAGCACTTCGAGGGCTATTGTTCCCTGTCCCTCTATCACATCTTCATCATCAAAAGGGTGTATAAATATATATCCCTCTTTTTCCTGAAGTTCTTTAGCTTTCTGAAATGCTTCATCATAGACCTCTCCCGATAAGATTACTTCTGCTCCGTATTTCCTTGTAGCTTCTACTTTTATGAGAGGGGTATGTTTCGGCATTACTATTACAGCTTTTATCCCTAATTTCTGCGCTGCGAGTGCCACTCCTTGAGCATGATTTCCGGCTGAAGAGGCTATAACTCCCTTTTTTTTCTCCTCTTCCGTAAGTTTCGATATTTTATTATAAGCCCCCCTTATTTTAAAGGACCCTGTTCTCTGTAAATTTTCAGGTTTTATATAGACCTCATTTCCTGTTTCTTCTGAAAATACACTGCTATGTATCAGTTTTGTTTTTACTATTACAGTTCCCAGTCTTTCCCTTGCTTCCATAAATTCATACAATTTATGCATCTCTTCACCTCTTACATATCTCTTATTTATTTTTTCTAAAAATTATACTTTCTTAAGTAAAATTCCATATGTCCCGTAATTCTTACACATATATCTTATATGCATATATATTAGATATACTTCTATTTTTAAATTTATCGGCTTAATCTTCAAATACTTCTATTGCACCTTCAGCCGCTGATGATACGTGCATTGCGTATTTTCTCAAATAACCTTTTAAATTTGGTTTATAAGGTTTCAGTTCGGATTTTCTTCTTGCTATTTCTTCATCTGACAGCTTTACATTCAGTTTTCTTGCGGGTATGTCTATTTCTATTATATCTCCGTCCTGTACTATTCCTATTGTTCCTCCCGAAGCAGCTTCAGGCGACACATGTCCTATGGAAGCTCCCCTTGTAGCTCCTGAAAATCTTCCGTCAGTGATAAGGGCTACGTCCTTATCAAGTCCCATTCCGGCTATCATCGCAGTAGGTGCCAGCATTTCTCTCATGCCCGGTCCTCCTTTGGGACCTTCATATCTTATGACTACTACATCTCCTGCCACTATCTTTCCTGTTTTTATAGCTTCTACAGCGTCTTCCTCGCAATCGAAAACTTTGGCAGGTCCCGAATGAACAAGCATTTCCCTATCAACTGCACCCTCTTTTACTACACTTCCGTCTACTGCAAGATTTCCTTTAAGTACGGCTATTCCTCCTGTTTCATAAGCAGGATTGTCCCACGGCCTTATTACATCATCATCATTTATAAAGGCTTCTTTTGCGAGTTCTCCCTGTGTCTGTAATGCTACCGTTTTAGCATCTGCATGAAGTCTCCCGTTTTCGAGCATTCTTTTCATTACTCCTGTAACTCCTCCCGCTCTGTAAAGGTCCTCTATAAAGTATTCTCCTGACGGTGAGAGTTTGCATAGCTGTGGAGTTTTCTTAGCTATTTCATTAAAATCATCAAGTGTCAGTTTTACTCCCGCTTCATGAGCTATCGCAGGAAGATGTAATGCCGTATTTGATGACCCTCCAAGAGCCATATCCATTGCAACTGCATTTTCAAATGCTTCCTTTGTCATTATATCTTTAGGTCTTAAATCCTTTTTCAACACTTGAACTATCTGCATTCCCGCTTTTTTTGCCAGTCTCAGTCTTTCAGAAAACACCGCAGGTACCGTCCCATTTCCGGGAAGTCCCATTCCAAGTGCCTCTGTCAGACAGTTCATAGTATTTGCAGTATACATTCCTGAACACGACCCGCACGTAGGGCATGCCATATCTTCGACTATATTCAATTCTTTTCTTGTTATAAGCCCTGCCTCATATTCTCCTACAGCTTCAAAAACATTGCTCAAACCGACTTTCTTGCCTTTATACACTCCTGCCAGCATTGCTCCTCCACTTACAAACAATGACGGTATATTGAGCCTCGCAGCTGCTATAAGCATTCCCGGTACTACTTTATCACAGTTAGGCATAAATACTATTGCGTCAAAAGGTGTTGCCATTGCAGTTGCTTCTATAGAGTCTGCTATTATATTTCTCGTTACAAGGGAATATTTCATTCCTATATGGTTCATCGCAAGTCCGTCGCATATACCTATAGTATTAAATTCCATAGGTACGCCTCCTGCATTTCTTATGCCGTCTTTCACATACTGAACCAGTGTTTTCAGATGAATATGCCCGGGTATTATCTCATTAAATGAATTGGCTATACCTATCAGAGGTTTTTCCATTTCATCACTCGTAAATCCGAGCCCTTTCAACAGCGACCTGTGTGGAGCTCTTGCTGCTCCTTTAGTTAAATTGTTACTTCTTGACATTGATTTCACTCTCCTAAAAATTTTTATGTAATTTTTTATTTTTTAAACAAGGTTTTTCTAAAACAAAAGGCGACTTATTCAAATCGCCTTAAAAGTTTTATACTAAGATTTTTATACTTTCCAAGAATTTGTTGAAATTATGCTTGTAATTTATAAATTACTTTTTCGGTTTTATCTCATTAACATCTTTTAATAGTAGTCTTTTTTCTTTATTACCGATTTCATTTCAAAATCATTCTCGGAAACTTTCAAGGCTGAAAATTGTAATTTTTTCACGACTATGAGTCCTAGAATTTGAATAATAATTATCAGTAATAATATGACTAAAATTGATGTTAAAAACATTCTTCTCTCCTTACTTTGTAATTTACTTTATTTTTTACAAAATTATTCTATCAGAAATAAATATTAATGTAAAATATAGGTTTTTTATATTATAGATATATATTATAAATAAATAATTTGATTTATTATTATTTTCTTTTATTTTCAATTTTCAAAAAATCATTATGTTTTTTAAAAATTTATAGTCTATTCTATTCACAATCTATTTTATTTTCTTTAAATCTTTCCTTTTTTATTCTGACACACACAATTTATAAATACCACAAATAGAAATTAGTAAGAAAGATTACTAATATCATAATAAGAAATATAGCATTATTCTTTAAGAATAAAGTCATATTTTTTTTATCTTCTATGCTCAATCTGAATATGGAAAATATCATAATATATTTCTTTTTTATTATTCCAAAAATAGAAATTACAATTAACGCTAATGATAAAACAGCTACAAACCATATTATCATTTCATCAGGCATTTTATTATAATAGAATATACTTCCCATACTGGAATTCAAATTCCACACCATATGCAATAAAACAGAATATCTTAACGAATATCTATATGCAACATAGGAAAAAATTATTCCTAAAAAAATTGTTATTATAACTTTTTCTATCTCTGTATGTGCCAAACCAAATAATACTGAGTTTATTATTATTGCAGTTTTATACCCATACTCTTTTAAATCATTCATTATTACGCCACGAAATATCATCTCTTCTATAATAGGTGCTATTATTATGGTTGAAAACAAAGTCATATTAACATAAAGTGTAGGATAATCAGGTAAAATACTATTGTCGTTACTTTCTATTTTTAATTTAAATACAAAAAATACTATACCTATTATTGCCGTAATTAACGCCATTAGTGCAAAACATCCAATAAAACTTCCTATATTCATTTTTTCTTTAGTTACAAAATATTTTTTCTTTTTATTATTCCTTATAAAATAATAAATCATTGGAATATCTAATATATATGCCGTTGATCTATAAATTATAGCTAAAGTAATCTTATCTGAAGAACCTGTCATTTTCTCTATTACAAATCCAACTATAACTCTTAAAAAATCTATTGTAATCAAAAACATAGAAATATTAACTATCTTTTTCATTCCACTTTTCAACCCCTTTTTTTCATATATATCTTTGTTCTAATATTTTTTTATTTTTAACAAATTATCGTTTGTTATTTTCATCCCAATAATATATCAAAAAACAAAAACAGTCAATATTTCTTTTAAAAAATTTGACTGTTTTTTATATTCTATTATTATTGTAATGCTAAATACGGCTTTATTTTATCATAATAATACAATAATTAATTACAATTAAAAATCAGTTATGATTAGGGGAATTTAATTTCTCAAATTTTGTATTGTTATTATTAAAATATAATTTTTATTACTGCTTTGCAACTATTTTTATTTCAACTCTTCTGTTTTGAGCTCTTCCGTTTGCTGTGGAATTACTTGCAACAGGCTGTTTACTTCCATATCCTACTGAAGTTACTCTCGAACCTGCAACTCCCGCTCCTACTAAGTAAGCTTTTACCGCTGCTGCTCTGTTTACCGAGAGAGGATTATTTATAGAATCATTACCTGTACTGTCAGTATGCCCTGAAACTACTATATTTGAATCAGGATATTTTTTCAACACGTCAGCTACTGAATTAAGCGAACCTGTAAATCTTGATTTTATTACGCTGCTGTTTGTATCAAATGTAATATTTTCAGGTGCAGTAAGTTTGATTTCCCCTTCTCCTGTTCTTTCTACTTTTACTCCTGAACCGTCCAGTTTATTTTTCAGTTCTTTTTCCTGTCTATCGAAAATATTACCGATTACAGCTCCTACTGCTGCTCCTCCTGCTGTTCCTATAAGTGTTCCTTTAGTATCTTTTCCTATTGCTTGTCCTATTACCGCACCGGCAGCAGCTCCAATTCCTGCTCCTATTCCTGTTTTACTTACTTTTTTCGTACCGTCAGGTGCTGTTGTACATGAAATAGCTAATAAAGTCATCATTAATAATGCTAATATTTTTTTCATTATTTTTCCCTCCTATGTCATTTTTAAGTTTATTCCTCTTATTCAAGATGATTATATAAGATAAAACGGATTATTCTTATTTGATTTGACTTTGAAAACAATTTGTGATATAAAGCTAATGAAAGGAAAAATATAAAAATGAAAATATATACATCTCCTATGGCAGGATACACGGATTACTCCTATAGAAAAATATTGAAAAAATTCAATCCTGACCTTATTTTTACAGAAATGATAAACGCTCATCTGTTAAATGAAAATGATAAAACTACGGAAAAAGAGCTTTTAAAATGTGATGATAAAACAAATGAAGGAGTTCAAGTATTCGGCAGTGATAAAAATGAGATTATAACCGCTTTTCTTAAACTGGAAGATATGGGTTTTAAAAACATCAATCTGAATATGGGTTGCCCTCAAACTAAGATTATAAAAAACGGAGCAGGTTCGGCATTATTGCCTCAAGTCGATTTTATTGATGATTTGCTGAATGAACTGAAAAATAAATTAAATAGTAAAACAAAACTGTCAATTAAAATTCGTATCGGATACAGAGATTTTTCCTCTCCTGAACTGTATATTGATTTAGCAGGAAAATATCATCTTGATTTTATCTGTATCCATGGAAGGACGAGAGAACAGCTTTATACAGGCAATGCCGACTGGGATAAAATTTCTAAGCTTAGTCATCGCCCCAGAAACACGGATTTTATAGGCAATGGAGATTTATTTGATACTGAAACGGTTATTTTTTTTATGAAAAAATCAAATCTCGACGGTATTATGCTATCTCGAGGGATTATCGGAAATCCATGGCTTATTTCTCAAATAAGAGAAACTCTCAACGGCGGTAAAATAACTACTTTTCCTGATTTTAAAACCGTAAAAAATACTATACTTGAACATATTTCTCATTTAATAGAAAATAAAGGAGAAATAGTAGCCGCCCTTGAGATAAATAAATTTCTCCAGCCTTATTTTAAAAATTTTATGACGGAAAGCTTCAGAAAGAAATTGAAAGAAATTATTATCGAAAAAAATATAAAGAAAAAAATCATAAGTATCTCCGAACTTTAAAATATAAATAGGACTGTTTCAAAAAAGAACAGCCCTATTTTTTTGTATTCCAAATTATGCTTCAATCTCTATTTGGGAGACACGAGGATTTTAACTTGACTTTTTTCTTTAACTAAAGCCTCAAATCCTTCGTTTACTATATCGTCTACTTTAATATGTTTTGTTACAAGCAAGTCTTTTGAGAAATATCCTTGACCCATCAACTGTAATACATTAGGGAATACATCACGATAAGCGATAACTCCTTTCACTGTTTTTTCCTGAATTACAATTTCATTAGGATGTATAGGAGCTGTAGTTTCCCATATACTTACAACCATTAATTCTCCGTCTTTTTGAGGTACTTCTAAAGCCTGCTGCAATACTTTAGGCACTCCTGTAACTTCATAAGAAACGTCTACTCCGCCATTTGTTTTTTCTCTTATTTCTTTTACTGCATCAACTTTTGAAGGATCTACAATTATTGCACCCAATTTTTTAGCTTTTTCCTGTCTTTCAGGAGAAAGTTCCACGGCGTAAATTTCTGTTGCTCCTCCTGCTCTTAATGCGTCTACGATTAAAAGTCCTATAGGACCGCATCCGAATACTGCCACTTTATCTCCTGCTCTAAATTTACTTTGACGTACTGCATACAAAGCAACTGCTGCCGGCTCAGTCAATGCTCCCTGTTCATAGTCTATATTATCAGGAAGTTTATGCGCCTGGTCTTCATTAACTACCACGAATTCGGAAAATCCTCCTCCTCCGCCTCCAAGTCCGATAAATGTAAGGTTAGGATCTAAATTATATTTACCTTTCAATCCGTCCTTAGCAACAATCGGCTCTACGGTTACACGGTCTCCTACTTTGAATTTTGTAATACCTGCTCCTGTTTCTACAACTTCTCCACTAAATTCATGTCCCATAGTTATAGGTGCCACTTCTTTAGTATAAGGATGTGGAGTTCCTACAGGAATAAAAATAGGTCCTCCTAAATATTCGTGCAAATCACTTCCGCAAATTCCGCAATATTTTACGGCAATTTTAATTTGCTGTTCTCCCACTTTAGGAATTTCCACTTCTTCAACACGTACATCTTTCTGTTTGTACCATCTTGCAGCTTTCATTTTTGACATTTTGTATTCCTCCATTCAAAATTTATTTATTAATATATTATACCTTGATTTTTCCAAGTTTCAATATTTAAAATCAAATTACTTTTTTCATTTTGATATGCTGTTTTATATAATTTGGTATTAATTCTTTAAAATTGGCTGAATTATTACTGTTACTAAATTTTCGTGATTAAATTTTAAATGTTTTTAGTACTAATTTTCTTATAGAACCTTTTTTTGAAGTTTTATTTTTCCTTCTTCAATACGATATTTTAAACTTTATATTTATTCCGTTTCTGTAATATTTTATGTAATATTTTATGTAAAATCCTCATTTTTTTATTTTTATTATTTTTGTCAAGTTTTATCAAACTTCATCAGAAATTTTAAATCAGTTCTATAGTATCTTCGTTTTTAGTCAACAGCTTTAATGCTGCTATTTTTGCTCCAAGTTCCTTTTCCGAATATTCAGCTATCATTTTCAGTGCCTTTTCAATATCTTCATTTCTTTCAGAGTTCACATATTCTATTACTACAAAAGCTTTCTTTGTATTTTCGGTAATCATTGTTCTTTGACCGTCTCTCCAGTTAAAACAACGACATACAGCTCCCTTATCATCTCTGTAACATACTTCCCCGTCCAGAGTAGGAGAATTTTCAGTATCTCCAAGGGCGTAAAATTCATCATTTCCCGCAGTTACTCCAAGTACAAGGTTCCCTTCAAAAGTTTCTATATCTTCAGCACCTACAGGCAGTCCATATTTTAGCGAAGCAGAATTATAAATATCGACTAAAGGACTGATAGTAGAAATTCCCGCTCCTTTTTCCACCCTTTTTAATAGTGCTTCAATACTGGAACGAACTCCTTTTTTAGTTTTAAATTTCTGGTATGCTTCCCTCCAAACTGAAATAGCCGGATTTTGGCTTAACTGAGCTTCTGTAAGATGTTTTTTGGCTTCTTCGTTACTTTCTTTTAAAAGTTTTATTACATTTTCAGAAGATGCTCCCGAATTATCGACGTTATCAAGCAGCAGTACGCCCACATTTGCTTCAGGGAAAATTTCCCAAAAAGACTTATCTACAATAAATTTACTCATAATTTTATCAAGACCTGTAAAAAGCCCTTCTCCTTTCCAAAAAATTTAATAGCTGTCTACAACCTTTCTCTGTTCTTCATTCAAGACTTCCCGTATTTTTTCATTTCTGACATTTTTTAAACTGTCATATCGGGATACAAAATCACTTTCAGACAGACGTTCATCTTTCAGTTTATTGACTTCCCTCTTAAAGTCCCTATCCTGCTTCAGGATTTCGGATTTCTGTTCATTTGTCAGATTTAAATTATCCAGCAGATTTTTAATCTTGTCATTTTTTTCTTCAAATTCTAATTTTTTTCCATTTATATATTTATTAAAAGCTGTTAATTGCTCAAAAGATAAAACTTCCGCAACTTTCATATATCTTTCCTTTTCTATTTTTCCTATCTGTTCTTTTTTCCCTTCAAAAGATTTCAACTGTTTTTCTATTTTTTCCGCTTTTCTCTGGTAATTATCAAATATTTCCGATAATTTTTTCTGCTGTTTTTGATTTGCATTTACTGCCTTAAATATATCTTTTTTAGAAATTTTTACAATATAGACTTTGTTATAATAATCCTCATAAGAATATGATAAATTTCCGATACTTAAAATCAATATTGCTAAAAATAATATCTTTCTTAAATTTTTAGTATTCTTCATTATAATTCCTCTTTCAATAGTTTTTCTTTTAATAATTCCGATTAGTTTGAAGTATTGTAATTAGGTGCTTCTTTTGTAATAATGACGTCATGAGGATGACTTTCTTTCAATCCTGCATTTGTTATTTTTACAAATTTTCCGTCTTCTTTCAGTTTTTCTATAGTAGGTGTTCCGCAATAACCCATTCCTGACCTTAGTCCACCACACAATTGATAAATCGTATCTTTTAGCGCTCCCTTAAAAGGCACCATTGATTCAATCCCTTCAGGAACCAGTTTTTCAGTTGCAGACTCCAGCTGAAAATATCTGTCGCTGCTTCCTCTTTTCATTGCTGCGAGAGAACCCATTCCCGCATATGTTTTAAATTTTCTTCCGTTATAGATTATTTCTTCTCCAGGTGCTTCATTTGTTCCCGCCAGAAGTCCTCCGAGCATTACGCAGTCGGCTCCTGCCGCTATTGCTTTTACTATATCTCCTGACAGTTTTATTCCACCGTCGGCTATAAGTCCTATAGATTTTTTTTCACAGACTTCTGCTATTTCAAGTATAGCACTTATTTGGGGAACCCCTACCCCTGATACTACCCTTGTAGTACATATTGATCCCGGTCCTACGCCTACTTTTACAGCATTTACTCCTGCTTTTATAAGGTCAAGGGCAGCTTCTTTGGTTACTATATTTCCGCCAATCAAATCCAAATCGGGAAAAGCTTTTCTTATCTCTTTTATTTTATTTACCACTCCTTTAGAATGTCCATGAGCCGAGTCTACAGTAATTATATCTACCCCTGCTTCTATCAGTGCTTCTACTCTTTTCAGAGTATCACTTCCTATTCCTACAGCAGCCCCTACTCTCAATCTTCCATGAGTATCTTTACACGCATTAGGATAGTTTATTTTATTATCTATATCTTTTATAGTTATCAGACCTTTGAGCTTTTTCCCCTGAACAATAGGCAATTTTTCAATTCTATGTTCAAGCAGAATCGCTTTTGCTTCGTCAAGAGTAGTACCTACAGGAGCAGTTATGAGATTTTCTTTTGTCATCACTTCTTCCACTTTTAATGACAAATCTTCTCTGTATTTCAAGTCCCTGTTAGTAATAATCCCTTTCAGATTACCTTTCTTATCAATGACAGGCAATCCAGAAATTTTATAAGTTCTCATCAAATTATTTGCTTCCTGTAATATTGAATGTTCCTCTAAAGTTACAGGATTTGTTATCATTCCGCTTTCATATCTTTTTACTTTTTCGACTTCATCCGCCTGTCTTTCGATTGTCATATTTTTATGAATAAAGCCTATTCCACCTTCTCTGGCAATGGCAATAGCCAGTTGGGATTCAGTTACCGTATCCATAGCCGCACTCATAATCGGAATATTTAGTTCCAGTTTTTTTGTAACTTTAGTTTTTAGAGACACTTCATGAGGTAAAACATCCGACGCCTGAGGAATTAACAGAACATCATCGAAAGTTAATCCGTCCATTACTACTTTAGATTTTTGACCCATTTTATTTTCCTCCTTCTAATTTTTCTGTCTGTATTTTCTTATTTCGGGTACTGTTATACTATATATTATAGTATTATAGCATAAATAATACGGAAAATACAAAAATTTTATTTCCTGTTTTTATAATTTTTTTCTATCTTTATCTCATTTTTTATTCCATATCTTATTTTATAATTCTAATTTTATAATTTTTCTCTATTTTTTCATTTCATATTCTACTTTTCTTATTTTGTATCTTATTTTATAATTCTATAATTCTAATTTTATAATTTTTCTCTATTTTTTCATTTCATATTCTGCTTTTCTTATTTTGTATCTTATTTTTATAATTTTTTCCTGCTTTTTTCAGTCTATAAGTCTATATATTATTTATATACTATTATTTATACACTATTTTTTAGCGGATTTTTCTTAATTTTTTCCAATGTTATAACAATATCTATTATCTACATGCTATATATTATTTTTTCAATATTCCAATTCTATTTTTCATTTTTTTTGTTTTATTTATATTTTATCAATTTTTTATCATAAATTTCGAAAAATTTCCTTGACATTAAAGGCTTAAATCAATATAATACTATATCAGAATATTATAATAAATAACAGGAGTTAATAAATTTATGGATAAGAAATTTTTTAAGGTTTTTAAAGAATATTTATTTATAGGAATTGGAGTTATTCTGCTTTCTTTCGGGCTTCATTTTTTTTTATTCCCTAATAAAATAGCCAGCGGTGGAATTACTGGATTTGCCTTGATTATAAATCATATTTTTGGAATATCGAACAGTCTTATTGTAACTATAGGAAATATTATACTATTTACGCTTGGATTTATGCTTATTAGCGGTAATTTTGGAATAAAAAGTATTTATGCTGCTATCCTTTTGTCAGTCGTACTTCTAATTTTTGAAAAATTTTTCCCTCATCATTCCTTGACAAATAATTTGACTCTTGCCACTATTTTCGGGAGTGTATTCGGGGCATTAGGCTCAACAATAGTCTTTACTTATGATGCTTCCACAGGAGGTACGTCCATTATTGGAAAAATAATAAACAAATATTTTGGTTTGCGGCTTGGAATGTCTAATTTTATAGCCGATGCATTTGTTACTGTTCTGGCTATGTTTGCTTTTGGAGTGGAGCTTGCTCTTTTCGGTTTGTTGAGTGTGTATATATCAGGATATATGGTCGATAAATTTATAGACGGGTTCAATTCGAGAAAACAGATTTTCATAGTTACTGAAAATAAAGAAATTATTGTAGAATATATTTTGAGAGATTTTAACAGAGGGTGTACCGTATTCAGCGGAAAAGGGGGCTATTCGGGAGTTTCAAGAGATGTGTTGATGACGATACTCGACAGAAGACAGTTCATTCATCTTAGAAAATTTTTAAAAGTCAATGACCCCACTGCTTTTGTAACAGTTACTGAAACTACAAAAGTGTTTGGATTAGGCTTTGACCCGTTAAAATAATTAAATTGGAATAATTTAAGAATTATTTTTGAAGTTACTGTAAAATGATTTCAAAATTCAAATTATAAAATTAAAATTTAATAATTAAGTGGAAATAGTCTAATTTTTTTAAATTTGTCAAAATTAGAAATTATAAAGTTAAAACTTGCAGTTATAATAAAAACATCTTTCTTTTATTCTAAGAATTTTACTTATAAAAAACAATTATTTGTTATTGAAAAAATGAAAACTCACTATTACTTAGACAGTCTATTTTTTCCATAATTTATTTTATGTCTTATGTTCGTAAAATTTAAAACAATTTCAGAAAAATGTTTTTATTATTGATTTTTTTATTAAAACTTTTTTTATTTCTGTATTTCCTTTTTATTTCGATTGTATTTCATTCCGTTATATTTCTGTTCTTTAATTTCTTTCAAGTTAATTTTTCCTGAATTATATTTCTAATTCAATTAATTTTTTTCAGCAGTCAGTTTTACTATTTCTATAATCGTATCGGTAGCTTTCACCATACTTTCAAGTGCCACAAACTCGTATTTCCCGTGGAAATTTTCCCCTCCTGCAAATATATTAGGTGTCGGAAGTCCCATAAAGGAGATTATGGAGCCGTCAGTACCTCCTCTTATAGGTTTTATAATAGGTTTAATATTCAGATTTTCCAATGCTTCTCTTGCAATATCCACGACATACATATGGTCTTTGATAATATCTCCCATATTGTAATACTGGTCTTTGATAATGACTTCCACAGTATTTTGACCGTATTTTTTATTTATCTTTTCTGCCACTTTCCTTGCAAATTCTTTTTTATCTTCAAATTTCTTCTTATCATGGTCTCTTAAAATATAAGTCAGTTCCGCATCTTCGCAATTGGAAGTTATTCCGTCTAAGAGATAAAAACCTTCATACCCTTCGGTTTTTTCAGGAACTTCATCTTCAGGAAACATAGAAGCTAAATCAATTGCTATCAAACTTGCATTTTTCATTTTTCCTTTGGCTGTTCCGGGGTGTACACTTTTCCCTTTTATTTTATAAACTGCCGATGCCGCATTAAAGCTTTCATATTCAAGCTCTCCAACAGGTCCTCCGTCCATTGTATAAGCAAAATCGGCACCAAATTCTTCTACGTTAAAATTATCTGCTCCTCTTCCTATTTCTTCATCAGGTCCAAAAGCCACTTTCACTGTTCCGTGTTTTATTTCAGGATGATTTACAAGATATTTCATCGCTTCCATTATTTCTACGATACCCGATTTATCATCGGCTCCGAGTAAAGTCGTCCCGTCTGTAGTAATTACCGTCTGTGAAATATATTTTTTCAGGTCGGGAAAATCTTCCACAGACATTGTAATTCCTAATTCCTTATTTAATATTATATCTTTTCCGTCATAGTTTTCTATAATTTGAGGATTTACATTTACAGCATTGAAATCCGCTGTATCCATATGAGCCAAAAATCCCACTACAGGAACTTTTTTATCGATATTTGAGGGTAATGTACCATTTACAAAACAGAAATCGTTTATATATACGTTTTCAAGTCCTATTTCTTCCAGTTCTTTTTTCAACAATTTCGCAAACTCAGTCTGTGAAGGTGTAGACGGTATAGTCTCACTTTTTTCATCGGATCTTGTTTCAAATTTTACATATCTTAAAAATCTTTCTTTCAAAGTATCATACATTGTTATTCCCTTCTTTCTTTTATTTTATAGATAACCCATTGGATTTACTATATTTACTCCTCTACGAGTTTCAAAGTAAAGATTAGGCTGATGAGTAGTCTGGTCTCTTCCTAAAGAACCTATAGTTTGACCTTTATTTACTTTTGTACCTTTAGATACTGATACTCCTGCCAAATTTCCGTAAACTGTTACGAGTCCCCCATGATCTATTATGACAACTCCTCCCAGATTATTCAATGAACCTGCATATATTACCACACCACTGTCAGCAGCTTTTACTGCCTGTCCTGCCGAACCTCTTATCTCAATACCGTTACTTTTCAATCCTGCCACTTTCTCCTGTCCGTAGCCTACGACTATGGAGCCTTTGATAGGCATCATGAGATTTCCGGTTCCTTTAGGTACCTGAACTGCCGGCGTTTTGGAAGTAGATGTCGATCCCGTATTTGTTTTATTACTTGCAGTTGTTTTTGGAGGAGTAGTTTTCTGTCCTGCAAGGTCATCATTCTGTCTTTCAGAATTTGCTTTTTTCTGTGCTTCGGCATCCCTTCTAATTCTTTCAGCTTCCTCCTGTTTTCTCTTTTCTTCGGCAGCTCTCTGCATTGCCAGTTCTCTTTCTCTGATTGCTCTCTGGATAATAGCCTGTATCTGTGCATTCAGTCTTTTCTTTTCTGAAATTAACTGATTATTATTAGTCTGTATTTTTCTATTTTCAGTATTAAGAACTTTTTGCTTTCCTCTAAGTTGGGCTATTAAGACATTTTTTTCTTTTTTAGCCGCATTCAGTTGTCTATTTTTACTTTCAAGTTCTGCTCTCGCTGCGTTCACTTTCGAAGCTTCAGCCTGATTTCTGGCTTTTATACCTTCTTCCCTCTGCTTCTTACTTTCCACACCTTTTTTAGAGTCCTCTACACCCTGAATATAGTCTGTCTGTTTATTTAAAAGTATTTTCAGGTCATGGGTCATTTTTGTCTGTTGTGCCGAATTGGAAGTCCCTACGGCTGCTGCCATATCTCTGTTTCTTCTGATTTTATCCCACGTTTTTATTTTCTTGTAAAGGTCTTCCTTGTTTACATTTATTATTTCAGTATCTCTGTTTATTTCAGAAATATTTTTTCTGATATTTTCGTTGTTTACTCCTATTTGTCTCAATATTTCAGTATATTTTCTTTCAGCTGCGTTGTATTCAGCTTGTAATCTTGCAATATCTTTATCAAGTTTTTTTACTTGAGTTAAAGTCGCATTTTCAGTATTCTTATATTTTGAGATTTCAGTCTTATTTTTATTGATTTTTTGATTATTCTGATCAACCTGATTGTCAATCTGTTGTATTCTTTTCTTATTTTCCTCTATTTGGTCCGCAAAAATCAGAAATATCGTACAAATAAATAATGAAACTTTTAATATATTCTTTTTCATCTTTACTCCTTATTTTTTCTCATCTCCGGTTTTATTATTGAAAAAAGATTTTACATTTAAGGTTGTCTCATCTTTTTTATCATTATCTTTTTTTTCTTTTTTGTCATTTCCACTATTTCCGCCATTTTTATTATTTGTATCTTTTATTCTGTAATATCCGTGTAACCCTATAAAGTTTGAGAAAAGTGTTATTATAACTCCTACTAATAATGAGATAAGATAAATTCCCCATAATTCTTTCGGTGTGGAATTACCTATAATTCCCGAATGTAATATATTGATACCTTCGACGATAAATTTCTGAAGTTTCCAGAAAACCAGGAAACCTGCTATGGACGAAAGTACAATCAATATTATTCCTTCAAGAAAATAAGTAAACTTGATAGCTGCACCTGACACTCCCGTAGCTACCATATCTCTTATTTCCTTTCTTCTCAATTTTACTCCAAAACTTGTAATATTCATTATCAGTATTGATGCTATAACTATTGAACCTATACCTCCGAATAATATAAGCGTGTCAAGACTTTTACTAAATTTATTTGTTTTTTCGATTGTCTGAGTTCTCATATCCAGTTCAGTTACTTCAGGATTTTTAAGCAGTTCTTCTTTTAAAAGATTTACATTTGCATCTTTACTGATAAATATGTAAAAACTGTCCTGTAATGGGTTTTCCTCTTCGGACAAGTCCACTTTCAATTCATCTTCAAGTAATTCCAAAGCACTTTCCTTGGAAGCAAATTTTATTGACTGGATACCTTTTATTTTTATAAGTTTCCCTTGAAATGCTGAAATTTCATTTTCGGTCATTGCTCTTACATAGACTATTGCCTGATTTGAATTTTCCATTTTTGCTTTAAAATCATTCAGATTAAATACACCAAAAATAAATGTATCCAATAATACGAATATTGTTATTAAAGAAATTAATGATGAAAAAAACAAGCCTTTCTCCTTACTTATATTTTTAAAAGTTTCTTGAATAGGACTAAACATTTGTTACTACCTCCATTATTTATTAATACAACTATTTTTCTCTATATTTTTCTTATTCCATTATACGTTTTATTCTTTTATGTATTTTACAGATTACAATATTACATTGTGTTAATTGCACTATGTTATATTATTATATAATATTATGTTACCACCTATTATATAATTAGTCAAAATATTATTTCATATTATTTATTCTATTTATCTGTTCTTACTTATATCATCTGTAAATTATCTGTTTTTCAATACTATTTCTGCTATATCTTTTGCCCTTAGTTTATAATTATTCAGCATTGTTTCTCCGTCGGCACTTTGTCCGAACACATCATATATACCGTGTTTTATAACTTTTACAGGATATACTTCTGACAGATATTCCGAAACTGCACTTCCCAGTCCGCCAACAACTGAATGTTCTTCACTTGTTACAATGAATTTACATTCTTTTGCTGCTTTCAATACGGCTTCATTATCCAAAGGTTTTATAGTCGACATATTTATTACTCTTGCTTTTATCCCTTCTTTTTCAAGGAGTTTTGCAGCTTCCATAGCCTCATACACCATAAGTCCCGTAGCTATGATTGCCACATCATTTCCTTCAGTCAATGTTACAGATTTTCCTATCTCAAAATTATAGCTGTCATCAAACAATACAGGGATATTCAATCTTCCCAGTCTGATATATACAGGTCCCTCATATTTTGCAGCTGCCATTACAGCTTTTTCAGTTTCAACTGCATCGGCAGGAGACAATACTACCATTCCCGGCAATGATCTCATAAGTGCCATATCTTCCACAGACTGATGTGAACCTCCGTCTTCTCCTAAAGAAATTCCCGCATGAGTAGGACATATTTTCACATTCAGTTTCGGATACACGATACTGTTTCTAATTTGGTCAAAAGCTCTTCCGGCTGCAAAATGTGCAAAAGTTGAAGCAAAAGGTATTTTGCCCGTAGTCGCAAATCCTGCCGCCGTACCCATAAGGTCTGCCTCTGCTATTCCTACATTTATATGTCTTTCGGGAAACTCTTTTTTGAAAAATACTGTCATTGTAGATTTTGATAAATCTGCCTCCAATACTACTACATCCTTATTTTCTTTTCCTAATTTAACCAACGCCTCTCCGTAGGCTTGTCTTGTCGATTTTTTTTCCATATTCATAACCTCCTATTGTAATTCTTCCATTGCTTTTTTATACTCCTCATCATTAGGAGCCGCACCGTGGAATCCTGCATTATTTTCCATAAATGACACACCTTTTCCTTTTACAGTCTTAGCAACTATTACTGTAGGTTTTCCTTTTACTGTTCTCGCTTCTTCAAGAGCTTTTATTATCTCATCGTAATTATGCCCGTCAATCTGTATGACATTCCAGTTAAATGCCTTAAATTTATCAGCTATAGGAGATACCCCCATTACATCCGATACTTTTCCGTCAATCTGTAAATTATTGTAATCGACTATCGCAACAAGATTATCAAGGTTGTAATGAGCCGCAGTCATAGCTGCTTCCCATATTTGACCTTCCTGCAATTCTCCGTCGCCTAATATTGTATAAACTCTGTAGTCATTACCATATATCTTTGCACTCAGAGCCATTCCATTTGCCACTGACAGCCCCTGACCAAGCGAGCCTGTCGACATTTCAACACCTGAAAGTTTTTTCATATCAGGATGTCCTTGCAGAGGAGACCCCCATTTTCTCAAAGTAGGTATCAAATCTTTGCTTACATAACCTTTTTCTATCAATGAAGCATAAAGAACGGGAGCTGCATGTCCTTTGCTCAATACAAATCTGTCCCTATTTTCATCTTTAGGATTTTGAGGATCTACATTCATTTCTTTCCAGTATAATACAGCCATAATATCGGCTATCGAAAGGGATCCTCCGGGATGACCCGATTTAGCCCTGTAAATCATTTCAATAATGTCTTTTCTAAGCTCTTTCGCTTTTTCTTGCAACTCTTTAATTTCCATAAAAACCTCCATAAAATTTTAATCTTCTTTTTTTAATTTGTAGAAAAATAATGATATCCCAAAAAGTATTAATGCTATTGTCAAAGTACTTTTTACGCCTAAACCTGTAGCGACTTTCAAACCTTTTTCATTAGATATGCTCCCTATTGTAATCACTAATGAAACAACTATTTGCTGTACAAGAAAAGCCAACTTTAAAAACAGTCCCTGTATTCCGAATAAAAAACCTTCAAGACTGACTTTCTCATTTTCAGAAAGTTTTACGGATATTTCACTTAACATAGCCTGCGGAAAAATAAAAGCGGAACCGCTAAGTCCCATGCCGCATATGATGAACATGATGTATGCAATACTTCCCAATCCTTTATTTACGAAAAGTAATCCCGTTGTTCCAAATATTAAAAGTGCAATATCTAATATCAGTATTTTTTTATAACTATATTTTTTGCCCAATTTATTTGTAACAGGAAATAAAATTCCCGCTACTCCGAATAATATAGCGGATATTATTGTCATCTGACTTATCGGAAGTTCCATTATTATTGTTAAATAATAAGTCAATACTCCTCTCAATATGTTAAATCCGCTAAAGAAAAAGAAAAAGCCCGCAAAATAAAGCACTATTTCCTTTTTCATCAGATACTTCAGAGATGACTTAAATCCTATCTTTTCATGGACTTCATTATCTTTAACCAGTTCCTTTTCTTTCAAAAAAAATACACATATATAAATACCTATTATCGCAAATATTGTCAGTATAATTACAGTTTTTCTTATTCCTATTTCAGTATTTTCTCCGCCTAACATCTTTATCATATATCCTGGTAGAATTAATGCTATCCCTGTAAATATAAGCCTGAAAGCGGACTGTACTGTAGACAGGTTCAGTCTTTCATCTTTCGTCCTTGCCAAATCAGGAATTAGAGCATTATAAGGCCCTCCTACTAACGTGTAAGCTGTAAAAAATAGACCTCCTACCACTGACAGGTATATGAGTGTCAACATCTGTGATTCCTTGGGAGGGAAAAAATACATAATCATAAGTATTCCGAGAGGCAGTCCGCCTATCATCATAAAAAAAGACCTTTTCCCAAATTTTGATTTTGAATTATCCGACCAGTATCCCACTAAAGGATCGGAAATCGCATCTATAAGTCTCGCAAATAAATATGCCATTACAAGATATTCAGGCTTTAAAAGGGGTACCAGAAACTTTTCTGTAGCAGGCGGCAAATAATAATAAGATAACCATTGATTATAGAGTTGATCCAATATAAAGTATGAAACTCCTATTCCGTATATCCAGTAAGTTTTTTTAGTCAGTCTCGACATATAATTTTTTCACCGTATCTTTCTTTTTCTATTTTTTCGTCTTTTAAATTTGTATTCTAATTTTTTAATTTTTTTCACTACTCATAGTCAAAATCTGAAAAATTTTCATAATCTCCTGTTTCTTTTTCTTCATTTTTATTCAGACTTCCTCTATCAGTTTTAGTTTGTTCGATTTTTTCAATATTTTCATCATTATTCACAATAAAACTGTTTTCATCGAGTTCCCCTTTAAGGAATTTGCCTACAGCCTCCGTATACTCTTCCTTATATTCAGGATAAACCCTTGTATGTGAGCCTTTTTCAAATACTCTTAGATATATATTTTTATATTGGGCTATATCATTATATTCTTCCATAAGCATACCGTAAGTAGTAGCTTTATCGCTTTTCGTCTGAATAATGAGAGTCGGTATTCTTCTCAATAAATAGGAAAGCTTTAGTTTATCAAGCTTGTTTCCTACTCTTAAATTGAATACTCTCGTTACTACACTGACAATAAACTTTGGTACTCTCCTTTTGGCAGCATCCTGTTTAACTCTTTTTCTAACATTGGAAATAGAACTGTCGAGTATTATTTTTTCGACTTTTATCCCTTTTTTTCTAAGCTCATTACTAAACATCTTGGCAGCTATAGCGGAACCCATTCCTCCTTGAGAAAATCCGTAAAGAATAAAGTTATTTTTCCCGTATTTATCGTGCAGCATTTCCATAGTATGATAAATATCCTGCCCGAAACAGTAACCCATTTTAGTTTTTGCTTCGTCAGACTTTCCCGAGTTTCTCAAATCAGGTATAAAAAAACTGTATTCATTTTCAAGCCCTGTATCTTTAAATATTTGCAGATATTGCAATACAGCCAGTCTGTTTACTCCTCTTCCATGGGAGATTATGATTACCCTGTCATTTTTTTTATTGTCTATGAGCCAACCGTATAGCTGTATTTTGCCTGACTTATAAGACACTTCCTTATAACTGAAACCGTAATCCATAGGATTTACTTTTTCTTCAATGCTGTATTTCTGTCTCAATTTTTTGTTATTATAAACCTCATCCAACGTTACTCTCGGATATTTTTCTATCTGATTTAAAAAATATCTTATTGATATATAAGCCACTGCAAAGAAAAATATCATAAATAATACATTGACAGCTATTAATATTCCCACATTTCCTCCTTTTATACTTGAACAGTTTTATATTTATTCAGTTACTTTAATTACAGGATTTAATCTTTCTTTTTCACCCAGAAGTAACTCTTTTAATAAAAATCCGTTTTTTTCAACAAATATTTTTTCCCTGTTTATTTTTTCATTCTTATCTATATCTTTCCAGTTTACAAAAATTTTCTTCTGATTTTCCTGGTTATTCTTATTTTCTTTTTTTATTTTTTTTAAATATCTCTGTCCTTTATTGTTAAAGCCTAAAACTCTTACATAATCGACTTTAAAATCTAAAGATATTTTGGTTATATTTAAAATAATATTTATTATAATTCTCTCTATTCTTTTTATTGAAAAATTTCTTGATTTGATATTTTTTATGAATTCATTGTAATTTGAAGATTCTTTTAGTCTATTGTATATTCTAACATAAATTTCCTCTGTCATATCATATATTTTTATTATTTCTTTCTTTGAATACGTTAAAAATTTATATTTCAGAAATTTAAAAATCTCACTTTTTAAAAACTGTCCGTTAATTTTTTTTTCTTTTCTTTCTTTTAGCTTTTTTTCTATTATTTTATATGTACTCTCTGTAACAAACCTTTTTATTTCCTCGAAATTTATATTTTTATTTTTTTCCAGTTCATTTCTTATAAACGAAGCACTTGCTATATTAGAATTTTTATCTTTATTCATTTCGAGTTCATTGTATCCGGCAATCTCCCTTTTTATAATATAGGGTCTTATTTTCAATTTTTCATTTTTTATAGCCCTTATATATTCAAGCCCCAATATATTATTTGATTTTACAATATCTTCAAATCCATATTCCGCTAAGGTGAGTTTCTGAGACGTACTGTAACTGTTCCCTTTTTTTATATAATTCATCATTTTTTCTTTATAGTCTTTTTTCACTTGAATTTCTGTTATTTTTTCGAGCTTTTCGATATTTTCTTCTTCGGCACCGAAAACTTGGATATCCATATCAAGATAATCTAAAATCTTAGTTGACATTTTAGAAAAAATTTCGGCATTCTGAACCGAGTAATATAAAGGCAGCTCAACTACCAAATCTATTCCGTTTTCAAGTGCAGCTTCTGTTTTCTCCCATTTATTTAGAAAAGACATTTCACCTCTCTGAACAAAATCCCCACTTACAACTGCAACTATAAACGTGTCTTCCCCAAAAATTTCCTTTATTTTATTTATTTGATATAAATGTCCATTATGAAACGGATTATATTCAGCTACAATTCCTATTTTCATTTTTTCCCTTTTTATTTTTTATTTTTTATATATACACTATCTTGAAGTTTTCTTTTGATATTTCTGTTATTAAATTTTTTATATATATACTTTTTATATATACTATCCATATAAATACTGATTTTTTAATTTTCAATTTATTCCAGAATAATTTTTAATAATGAGTAAAATAACAATCAAAAATTATTCAGCAAAAATTCGAATTTCATATTTCCCCTTATTATATCGTCTTTAACTTAAAAGACCTCGCAGCAGCAAGGTCGTCTTTATCTTCTCAACAGATACTTTTTTGATTACCCTGATCGCACACCTTACGAACAGAATCTTTTGTTTTTTTTATTCTACATTAAAAGCCTTAATTTGTCAACTTCATATTTTTTGAGTTTCCTTTTTTACATACAAATTTTACATATAAAAGACTATTTTTTAACAAGAGTTACATTAAATTCCGTATCTTCCAAAGCAGTCCCTTTTACAAAATTAGCACCATCAAAATTCAATATATCTCCCGGCACAAGAGCATATTTTTCAGTATCATTCAAAAATATTTCCATTTTTCCTTTCAAAACTGAAAAAATTATATCATCTTCCGCATGATTATGAGAAGGAATTAACTCTCCTGCCTTTAAAATCTTCTTTACCACCTTAAAATTGTTTCCGCTAAAAATAAGTCCTGCTTCGGTTTTTACTGTTCCAACCATTTATATCACCTCTTAATTTTTTTTATTTTAGAAAAATATTATTATACTATATTACTTGAAACAATATTTCAAACAATATTTTTCTATGTTTATATTATACAATTCTATCAGCTTATTTGCAATAATATAATTTTTTTGCTTTTTTGATTAAGTTCATACTAATTTTTTTTGAAATATCTGACAATTTAATTTACAAATTTAATTTTTTTCATTCTGATTATTCAGCCTAAAATCATATATAGACATATACTTTTTATATTTAAAACATTTAATATAAATTTACTATATTGCTATTCATCTCATTTTTTTATACTTAAATAAAAAGTATTTGTATATTTTTTTCTAACCGGCTTATAAGCTGTCCAGTGTAAACTTGCCATAGATAAAAACAGGGAGTATCCTGTATTTATCATATATTTATGAAATTAATTAAGATTTGTTCGTTAAGACAAAGAAAGGCGGAAAAAATGAAAAAAACATTATTAGGACTATTTTTAGTGCTTGGAGCTGCTTCTTTCGCAAACAGTAAAATTGAGATTAAAGGTGCTTGGGATATGGGCGGAAAATATTATTTCAAAAATTCTTCAAGAAAGGCTAAAGGCAATGCCGGAGAAGTAGGAGCTGAATACAGATACGAAGTTATACCGGGACTTGAGCTGGGAGCAGGTTCGGCTTATCAGTTTCACAGTAAATTAAAACAGGAAAAAGGAAAACTTTATAATTCTGTTCCGATATACGTTACTGCAAAATACAGCTTTGATACAAATTCAACTATAAAACCATATGTAAAAGGAGATTTAGGATATTCCATAAACACTGATGATGCTAAAGACGGACTTTATTATGGTGTAGGCGGCGGAATAAAATTCAATAACCTTAACGTTGATGTTATGTATAAAGAAAATAAAGGAAAATATACTGTAGGGTCAAAAGACTACAAAGCTGATTATAGAAGAGTGGCTCTTGGTGTAGGTTATGATTTTAATTTAGGTTATTAATAAAATGTTATTAATAAAATAAAAATAGTCTCCAATTTAAACTAATAAAAAATACAACTGAATATTAACTATAAACTCCGGAGAGAAATCTCCGGTTTTTTAAATGTATTCTTTTCAGTACATATTTAATACATAGTTTTCCAATTAAAATATAGTGTTCATCACCCGCTTCAAAAACATCCGTATAATCTCCCGAACATCTGTATAATATAAATATCATTATTATCCCCAATATTAAATGAAATAATAACCTTTTAGGTTCCAATGCCTTATTCATCTTACTATGAGCCCTTTCCAAAATTATTTTTAATTATATCTAAGTATTTTTCCTGAAAATTATAAAAAGATTTTTTACGTTTATATTTGATATTTATAACTATATTTTTAATTTTATTCAATAATATTTAATACTCTATCCCTGAATAATTACGTACCACTTCCCCATATTTATATAAAAATTGCTCTACCGTAAGCATATCATTTTTTATTCCTTTATCTGAAAGTATTATATTCTGTCCATCCTGAGATAATCCTGTCAGATATTCCCCTGTCTTTAAATCTAAAACAAAATACCCCGCACATTGTTTTTTTGAATATTCGGGATTGTCAGTTTTTTTACTTTCATTTTCATTTTTATATTCCATTTCTCTATCATACTCAAATCCATAAAAATATTCTTTATTTTCATCATATCCCGCCAAAAGAAATTTTCCGCAACTTTTTATGGGTTTAGTATATTGTCCTTTTTTATTATAGAAGAAATCTTCGGGTGTTGTTTCATCTCCATAATTTCTTTCTCCTGTTACTTGGAAAATGTATCGTTCATTATCTATTTTAAAAATATATGTGTAATTCCCTGTCAATGTATATAGAAAATATATTAATATTCCTCCTAAAAGTAGATGAAATAATATTTTTTTGAAGTTCAACACTTTTTTCATTTTATCGGTCCTTTCCAAAATTATCTTGTTCCTCCATTTTTATTTCTAACTACATTTGAATAGCCTCTTCTCATTTTTTCAGATATTTCTGATATATTTTTTACTTTAAATTTTACATTTTTTGGAGTTCCTTTTGTCATCATATCAAAGGGTCTTCCGTTTTTCAATTCAGTATCTTTATTATCTGCATTAGCTAAATCCACAACATCATCAAAACCGTCCTGCAAATAAGGAGTAAAATCAAGATTTACTATATATTCTCCATTTTTCTTTTCAAGTGTACCTTTAATATCCTTAAATCTTATTTTTGTATTTCCCCATTCAAAACCTCCCGCAGCTTCTAAATTAATAGGATAATTTAATTCTTCATATCTAATTGGAATACTTTCTCCCTCTTTCATTTTTTTAGCTTTTATTTCCATTTCTTCGCCAATTTTCCTTAATCTTTCAGAGATTCCTGCTTTTACAGCCGTTAAATTCATTATCCTTTTGTATTCTTCAGAAAACTTTTCTAAATACAATACTGCATCTTTATGTTTTTGAGCTTTCTCATTTCTTTCCAGATAGAAATTTCTCACTTCATTATTTGCTATATAAAGTCCTAAATATACACTTTTAAATCCGGTAAATACTTTTCCGGAAGCATTTTTCAAATGTCTTTCCTTTTCTTCTAAAGTTTTGGCATTTTTCCATTTTTTTATATCTTCTGCCATTAGTTTATCTTTATTTTCCAAGTTTCCTTTATACAATTCTCCTAAAGTTTTTCCAAAAAATAATACAGGCTTTGCAACAACATTCTTAAATAATTCTTTACCTTCTTTTACTACTTTTCCCATTATTCTACTTTCTTTTTTGTCAGTTTTACATACTTTAAGTTTTCTAAAATCAAGTGTTTTTAGAGGATTTTCTTTAATTACTGAACTGCAATTTTGTAATAATGTATTTTCAGGTTCTGATTCTGACCTTGTTATTTTATGTTTTATTATTTTTTTAGCTTCTATCGCTAATTTTGGAATAGTTTTCTTTTCTCTATGAAGTCCCATTAAATCTTCCATAGTTCTATCAATGTTATCTAAACTGTCATGCTTCTCTTTTTTAGATAACACTTTATTTTTTCCCTTTGATTTAGACATAACTTTCTCCTTTTTCATACAATTTTTAGTATCTTTAAAAAAAATTTATGAATTATTTATATATTCTTATTTTACTATAAAAAAGCATATTCTGTCAAATTTTAAAATAAATTTATTATTTTATATCTTATAAAAATAAAACTATTTATATTATAAATTTATTTATATTAATTTGTATTAATTTGTATCAATTTATGCCAATTCATAATAATTACAACAATTTATAAAACATAACAGTCATGTAAATATCTTCCTTTTATTAATAGCATTTTGAATAACTTTATTATAACGAAAGATGTACTTTGTTTCAAACTTACATTTCCGCACTTGTATAGTAATTGGTTTTATGTTTCGCATGCTTTGCGTACTCAACTGACTAAAGTCAATAATAAAAAAAGCTGATAGTAAACTACCAGCTTCCTCCGCCTCCGCCGCCGGAACCTCCTCCGGAAAAGCCGCCTCCACTTGAGAAACCGCCGCCACCAAAGAAAGTATTGTCAGAGCTTCTTGAACTTTCATTTCTTTCCCGTATAATCTTATTTTGCGCTTCATTATATTCTCTTGAAATCATATTAGATAAATAGAAATCATTATACGAACTATAGTATATTCTTCTATTTATGTTGGAATATGTACTTTCATCAAAGTTATATAATTTTATCGTATTTTTTATTAATTTTACTGCTTCATTTTTTACTCCCAAAGCTACCGCATAAGGCAAAATAGATTTAAAATATGCGACCAGCTCATCCACATCATTAAATTTCATAATCTGATTTGCTTCGGCAGTTTTTATGTACATTTTCATTCCGTCCAAATATTCTTTTTGTCTTATTCCTTCGTTCGTATATTTTCCTATGACCTTGGAGTAAAAGAGAAACATTGAAACTATTATTGTTACAACTATAAAATTTATAATACCGAATATAGTTGAAGCAATTATGACTATTATTCCAATAACGACGGTCATAGACATACTGCTGATCTTAAAAATTTTTCTTATAATAGAGCTTATAATCGAACAAATAGTATTTAATATAAATATAATAACCAAACCTATTTCAAGACCTCCCATTGAAATTATAAAAGATGTTATTATACCTAAAGTAAACGGAAATTTGAAAGCATTGTTTTCCTTATAAATTTTATCTCCATATCTGCTTTCAAGCAATGATATTATTTCCTGTGCAGCTAAATAAAGTCTTTTTCCGTCTTTAAATATATTTTCCTTGTCATCCGAGAGGGCATTTAAAAGTTTTAATTCTTCACGAGGCAAATTCGGCTCCGCTATGCTTTTTATTAAAGTATATTTTACATTTTTGCCGTTTCCCTCTTCATCCTCTGCTTCAACATATCCTTTTGATAATAAAGATAACATTCCTACTATCAATAATTCTTTAGGCTCTCTCTCCTTATTAATATATGCGGCATACATAGGAGAAATATCTTTCGGAGGGTTGAATTCGGGAATAACAGCTTTTTGGGACGGATCTTTTCCAAACAGATACCATGTAATAAATCCGTATACGGCTAAAACAAGAATTATTAAAGTTCCTATTATTATCAAGGGTTCAGCATAGTAAAGAGTTATCAATTTATCTATAAACGTCGGACTTATTTTATCCGTCTTTAAATTTAGAAGAAAAGTCATTCCGTTATAAGGTCCCAGAACTTCTTTAGTTTCAATTTTTATAATGCCGCTATCCTGAATTATATTATAATTCTCCTCATTTTTTCCAAAGCTTCCTGTATAAACTTCCAGTTTCTGTATTTCATTTTTTTCTATAGACTTTGCATCTGCAAATTTTATATCTACATTTGCTTTTTCAATAGGCACTCCCCAAAACTGTCCTATGGGATTAAAATATATCTGATAAATCCCGTCTTTTTCAAATACGGAATTATAGATAGTATAATTAAATTCATATCTGTTTATACCCACATCTACATATCTGTCTGCCGAACCTACCCTATAGGATATTCCTCCTGCTAACCGTTCAGTTTCATATTTTTCAGGTTCTCCGTTTCTTTTTATCGAGTGCATTTTTATCCGTGATTTATAAACATCTACACCGTCTTTTTGTGATTTTAGGGGTATATCTCTATAAATCCCGTGTTTTAACACATCAAAGTCATAATCTATTATTTCATTCACAGTCAATGTACCGTTTTTATTTATCTGTATTGTAACATTATAATTTTTTATTGACTCGGCAATTAATGTCTTTGCATTTAAAAAGAAAATACCTACTGATAAAAGCAGTATTATAAGACTATTTTTTATTTTTTTATTTTCTAAAAATTTTATAAATTGCATAGCTGCTCTCCTTAATGGGATTTATTTCAATTTAAAATTTAACTTCAGGTGCTTTTTCAGCTCCTTCGGCAGCATTAAAGAATTCAGCTTTCTTAAACCCTAAAAATCCTCCTAATATATTATTTGGAAATGTTTCTACAAAAGTATTTCTATCCCTTGCCGTTCCGTTATAATATTTTCTCGAACTCTGAATTTCAGTTTCTATTTGCGATAATTGGGACTGTAAACTTAAAAAATTCTCATTTGCTTTCAAATCAGGATAGTTTTCCTGCAACATCATTATTGATCTCAATGTTTTTGTCATTTCATTTTCTATTTTCTGAATTTTTTCAATATTATCAATATCCTTTGTATCTATAGACATCATTTGGCTTCTTAATTTTACTACATTTTCCAAAGTTTCTTTTTCGTGTGTAGCATATCCCTTTACAGTATTTACAAGATTAGGTATTAAATCCAGTCTTTTCTGGAGATAAACTTCTATTCCACTCCAACCTTCTTCATTCAGATTTTTCAATCTGATATATTTATTATAAACTCCTACTCCTATTAAAACCAAAACTGCTACTATTGCTAAAATCCATATAAACACTGTTGCTAAAATCCATATAAACATTATAATCACTCCTCTGTTTATTTTTTATTATTTTCTTTTATTTTTTTATATATAAATTCAAGTAATTCATCTTTTCCTGTATTTTTTAGTGCCGAACTGAAAAATACATCATCATTACTGAATTCCAACTTTTTTCTTATCTCTTTCAGCTGTTTGGCTTTCTCATTATTGGACAGTTTATCCGATTTTGTAAAAATAATATAATATTCTATATTATAATGTTCAAGCCACCTCAACATTTCCATATCTTCATTTGAAGGAATTCTTCTTAAATCCAGTAATAAAAACACTACTTTTTCCCTATCAGACTTCAGATAGGTTTCTATCGTATTTCCCCAGCTCCTTTTTACAGCTTCAGGTACTTTGGCAAAACCGTATCCCGGCAAATCCACAAAATATATCTCATTATCTATCAAAAAATAATTTATAAGCTGCGTCCTTCCCGGCGTTTTACTCGTTCTCGCCAAATTCCTCCTGTTAGTAAGAGAATTTATAAGAGAAGATTTACCGACATTTGACCTTCCGATAAAAGAAAACTCTATTCCTCTTTTTTCGGGATAATCTTTTTCATGAACTGCCGATTTTATAAATTCCGATTTTTTTATTTCCAAAATTTTCTCCTTTTACTTTATTATCTCCATATATTATTTCTGCCCTATTATCCTGCTTTATTATTTTTTCTTTATTTTTTTGCTTTACTATTTTCTTAATTTTATCATTTTTATTTTGTTATTTTCACTTTACTATTTTTTCATTATTTTTATTAAAAATTTATTTTAAAATCTCTTCTGGCTTCTTCCAAAGAATTCTGATCAGGAATAAAATACCATACTCCATTTATCATTTTACCGTCGCCTTTTATTTCATGCTGTTCAATATTTGACTTATTTATAAGTACAGCGGGTAATGCCGCTATTGCTTTTAAAGGATTGAAAGATACTTCCATTTTTTCCTGCATATATGAATATACCCCCGGAATGTATTGCCAACCTGCGGGTGAAATAAGTTTTTTAGCTATGCTTTGTATAACTTGTCTCTGTCTTTCATCTCTTTTAAAAGCACTGTCAGTTTTTCTATGTCTTGTATATGCCAAAGCTCTCGGTCCTTTGATATTATATGCCTGTCCTTCTTTAAACGTTTCATGATCTTGCGTAAAAGAATGATTTGAAACTATATCCACCCCTCCGATTATATCAGTCAGAGTTATAACATCATCAAATCTGAATACCACACTGTAGTTTATTTTAGTATTTAATAATTCTTCCACTGCCTTTATAGTACATTTGCTTCCTCCAAAAGCAAAAGAGTGATTTATTTTATCAACTTTTCCGCCTTTTTCACAGGGAACGTCCGTATAAGTATCTCTCGGAACAGACACCATTTGAATTTTGGCAAGGAGCGGTGTTACTTTCAGCACTATTATCCCATCACTTCTTGAACCTTTTATAGGCTGATTAGGTCTGGCATCACTTCCCAAAATCAGAACATTGAAAGGTATACTTAACCACCCTACAAATGCGACTAACAGTAATAAAATTAAATTTCTTATCGATTTCATCTTTAGCACCTCTTTTGACTTCTTTTTATACACTTTTGTATATACTTCTTATATTTCATATCTAAATTTCTTTAAATTATTCCGACTTATTTTTCTATAAAATTTCATTATAAAAGATTTTTATTTTTTATAATTTTTTATAACATTATATCATCTTTTAATCCCAAGCCTCTTGGTTCTGAAAAACTTTAAAATATTTTAAAAAATTTTAAACTATATAATTTTTTAACTTTTATTAGAACCTGAATTATTCTTCAAGCTCTCTAAAAATTTTTCAACTTTTCTTCTTAGCCTTTTCAGATTTCTGTTATTACTTATTATGTAATCACTTTTTTCCTTTTTTTTCTCTATATCTATCTGCGAATTTATAATATTGACAGCTTCTTTCTCAGTCCTGTTATCCCTTTTTATAATTCTTTTTATTTGTGTTTTTCTGTTTGCATATACTAACAGTACAATATCAAACTCTTTTTCCAGACTAATTTCAAATAACAGAGGAACGTCTACTACTACTATTTTATTATCTTTTTTTAAACTTTCGGTTTCTTCCTTCATTTTTTTTAAAATTAAAGGATGCATTATAGAGTTTAATATACTCACCTTTTTTTCATCTTTGAATACTATTTGTCCTAATTTATTTCTTGAAATTTTCCTTTCCTTACTTTTTTCTTGTCTTTCCGCTTCCTCTTCCAGTATCTCTTTTCCAAATTCTTCAACCAGTCTGTTTATCACTTCGGGATAATTAATAACTTCTCTTGAAATTATATCCGTATCTACAACAGGAATTCCCTTTTCCCTGAATATTTGGGCTACGGTACTTTTTCCAGTACCTATTCCTCCTGTCAATCCTATTATCATAATTTCTGCCTCTATTTTTTTATTTTTTATATATTTTTACTCCATTCCGTCCAGCATTAGTTTAGCATCTTTATCTCCATTCAACGCTGCCTGTTTTAAATACTTTTTCGCTGTTTCCTTATCTCCCAAATCATAATAAGAAACACCCAGATTATAGAGGGCATTTTTATTTCCCGCTTTATTCAAAGCTATCTCAAAATATTTTATAGCTTCTTTAGGCTGCTTCAATTGAGAATAAATCAATCCTGTATTATAAGCATTTTCATTCATTCCATAATTATCAACTAAAGTTTTATAATATTTCAATGCTTCCTGAAGTTTTTTCTGTTCATAATAAAGTATCGCAAGGTTATTCATAGCTTTAGTCAATTTGCCTTTTTCTATAGCTTTCAAATAATATTTTTCAGCTTCTGTCTTATTATTAGCCATATCATACGAAAGAGCAATGTTATAAAGCAGTTCAGGGTCATTAGTTACTCCCTCCATACTTTTCAATATATCTGCCGCTTTTTCGCCCTGACCTTGAGCCTGATACAGATAAATCAGATTATAAGCCGCTTTCTGTTTTTCACCCGAATTCATAGCTTCTTTATAATATTTTTCAGCTGAATTATAATTTTTCATTTTCTCATAAATTGTTCCTAAATTCAATGCGGCTTTTCCTGTTTTATTTTTATTATACGCACTCAGGAAATATTTTTCAGCTTCTTTCAATTTTCCCGATTTCTCATAAAGTACAGCTAAATTATAGGCAGCCGTATCGTCTTTCTCCCTGTCTACTGCAAGTTTATAATATTCTTCAGCTTTTTTAGTGTCTTTCAGTTCATCATATAAAAGTCCTATCCTGTAATATCCTCCTTTTACTCCTTTGGACAATGCCTTTTCGAAATATTTTATAGCATTTCTGTTATCATTTTTTTTCTCGTATAACACTCCTAAGTTATAAGCAGCTTCAGGATTGTCATACTTATCCGCTGCTATTTTATAATTTTTTTCAGCTAAGACAAGATTTCCCGTTTCCATATACAGGCTGCCCAAATTGTCATAAGAGTCTTTATCTCCTCTGTCTACTGCCATTTGAAAATATTTTATAGCCTCATTTTTCTGTTTCATTTCCTCGTATATCAGTCCTAAATTATACATTGCGTCCACATTTTTAGTTTTTTCTATAGACTGTTTATAATTTTCTATTGCGAGATTTTTATTTTTATTTTTTGAATACAAATATCCAAGTTTATAATACGCTTTTGACTGTCCTAATCTTACAGCTTCCTTATAATATTTTTCAGCCTGTTTAGTATCATTCAACGTATCATATAAAACTCCAAGATTATACGCTGTATCTCCGTCAGCTTTTTTTAAAAAGGATTGTTTGTAATATTTTTCAGCTTCCTTATAATTTTTTTGAGTATGGTATTTCAATCCTGTATTAAAAAGCTCTTCGGATGATAATTCTTCCGAAAAAGAATTAAACGCTGCTACTAAAATTATTATTCCTAATATGATTTTTCTTTTCATAAAACCTCCAAAATAATATTTGTCTTATTTATATTTTTATTTTACACTTTTTACTTATTTTTTTGCTTATTTTATATTTCTTTTTTACTTATTTCATATTTTTTACCTTAAATTTGTTTCCACATTGATTATTTTCTTTCCAACTAATAGTATCATTTTTCTTTTTAAATTTCTACAAAAATTATTTTATAAATAAAAAAAATTTATATCTTTCAATTTAAATATCTTACAATAATTGTGACTAATTAAAAAAACTCTCTTAAAAACAGAAAACATAGAATAAAAACTATATTTACTAAATAAATACAGCTTTTTATACTTTATCCTTTGCTATTTCTATTTTTAAGAAAGTTCTTTAACTTATTTGATTTAATTATATTTCCCTCATTTCAAGAGTTCTCATAAGTTTTTTATTATCAAATGCAAGTCCTCCACCCATAACAACTGACTCCAATGAATTTGAAGACCTGTTTATAGGGATTTGAACTTTTTCTTCTATTAATTTATCAAAATTTCTCAAAAGTGAGCCGCCACCTGTCAGAACCACTCCGTTATTCAGTATATCTGCTGACAGTTCAGGAGGACATTTTTCTAAAACTTCTTTCAAAGCATTTACTATTTCATCTATTGAATCCTGAATAGCTTCTCTGACCTGATTGGAATTGATCTCAATCAATTTAGGTACACCTGTAGATAAATCTCTTCCTTTTATAGTGGCAGTCATATTTTCTTCGCCAACTACAGGCATTGCAGTTCCTATTTCTTTTTTTAGATTTTCTGCAGTTTTATCTCCTATAAGCAAATCAAATTTCTTTTTCACATATTTTATTATATCGTTATCAAAATTATTTCCCGCAACTCTTATTGATTTGCTTGCTATAATTTCATCAAGGGAAAGAATTGCAATGTCAGTAGAACCTCCACCAATATCAATGACTGTATTTCCCTCCGGCAAAGAAATATTTACTCCTGAACCTAAAACTGCGGCTCTTCCCTCTTCTATAAGATATATCTTTTTGGCACCTATCGCTGCATCAAAAATTGCTCTTCTTTCAATACTTGTAACCTGTGCAGGAACACAAATCATAATTTCAGGCTTGAAAGGAGAACCTCCATATATACTTTTTACAAATATATTCAGCATTTCCCTTGTAGCATCTATGTCTGAAATAACTCCCTCATTCAGAGGTCTTATTACAGCCAAACTTTCCGATGTTTTTCCTAACATATTTTTTGCTTTGGTTCCTATCGCTACTATTTCTCCTGTTTTTTTATCTTTTACTAAAATAGACGGTTCATTAAGTACAATCCTCTTTTTCTGCTTGTCATAAATTAAAACATTTGATGTTCCCAAATCAATTGCAATACTTTTTTTCATCCTAAAAAAATTAATAAATCTTGTAAACTTGGACATTGCTGACTCCTTTTATTTTTAAGTTTTCTTTACTAATCTTACATTTTTTAAACTTTTAACAATTCTTTTTCTTTTTTTGATAATACTTCATCTATAGAAGCAATAAACTTATCTGTCATTTTCTGGACTTTTTCTTCTCCCGATTTTAGTTCATCTTCTGTAATTTCACCGTCTTTTTCAAATTTTCTAATTTTATTATTTACGTCTTTTCTGACATTTCTGATTGCAACTTTACCTTCTTCGGCTTCTTTTTTTACTAATTTTACGTATTCTTTTCTACGGTCTTCCGTTAGTTCAGGAACTACAAGTCTTATGATTTTTCCGTCATTTGAAGGATTAAATCCCAGATTTGCCTGTAAAATAACTTTTTCTATCGCAGGAATTATAGATTTATCCCACGGGTCTATTGTCAATAATCTTGCTTCAGGAGCTGAAACAGTTCCTACCTGATTTAGAGGTGTCATTACTCCATATGCTTCTACACTTACTCCGTCAAGCATAGAAACACTTGCTCTCCCTGCTCTCACATGAGAAAATTTATCCTTTGTACTTTCTAAAGCTTTTTGCATTCTGTCTTCTGTTTCTTTCAAAATATTATCCAACATTTTATACCACCTTATTATATACTTTATTTTAAAGAGTTACAACTAAATTTTCATTATTTTTTCGAATTTTCATTTTTTATTTTAAAATTATGGCTTTTTTTAAAAATTCGATTTTTATCAATTTTCTATTCACTTACAACTAATGTTCCTATTTTTTCCCCTTCAGCCATTTTCAATATATTTCCCTCATCCAAAGCATTGAATACAATTATAGGCATTTTATTTTCCTTACACAAGGAAAGAGCAGCCGTATCCATTACTCCTAAATTTTTTGAAATGGCTTCATCATATGTTACCGTATCATATTTTACTGCATTTTTATGTTTCATAGGGTCCTTGTCATAAATACCGTCTACTTTTGTACCTTTGGCAAGTATATCCGCATTTATTTCCAACGCTCTCAATGCACCGCTTGAATCAGTAGTAAAATAAGGGTTTCCCGTTCCTCCTGCAAATATTACAACTCTTCCTTTTTCCAGATGTCTTATAGCCCTTCTTCTTATAAAAGGTTCTGCTACTTGCGGCATTTGAATGGAGGTCAACACTCTTGTCGGTATGTCAAAATGCTCTATAGCATTTTGAAGAGCCAGACCGTTCATAATAGTAGCCAGCATTCCCATTGTATCTCCTGTTACTCTGTCCACTCCTTTGGATGTTCCCGTAGCTCCCCTAAATATATTACCACCGCCAATAACTATTGCAACTTCAACCCTTTTATCATGTACTTCTTTTATCTGCCTTGCAAAACTTTCAAGAACTTCATCGGAAAATCCGAATTCTTTATCCCCTGCAAGAGCTTCACCACTTAATTTCAATAATATCCTTTTATATTTAAGCATTAGAGCCTCCCAATCTAAAAAATAAGGGGATTTTAATCCCCTTTATTCTAATTTCCTGCCATTGCAGCAACTTCAGCAGCAAAATCTGTTTCATCTTTCTCTATTCCTTCTCCGACTTTAAATCTGTCAAAAGATATTACTGAGAGAGGGGCAACGAATTTTTCAATAGTCAAACTGTCATCTCTTACATATTTTTGATTTACAAGACAATTTTCTTCATAGAATTTTCTCATTTTTCCTTCCAATATTTTTTCTACTATATTAGCAGGTTTTCCTTCCTGTTCCAGTTGATGTCTCGCAATTTCTTTTTCTCTTTCCAAGTCTTCTGTCGTAACCTGTTCGGAATTCAAATATTTAGGATCCATAGCCGCTATATGCATAGCAACTCCTTTAGCCTTTTCAATATTTTCAGATGTAGCTTCTCCTGACATATTTACTAATACTCCTATTTTCCCTCCTAAATGGATATAAGTTTCTACAAATCCGTCAGTTTTAACTAATTTCAATCTTCTGATGTTCATATTTTCCCCTATTTTAGCTATTAATTCTGTCAGAACATCATCTATTTTTTTACCTTCCAATTGTAATTCTTTTAATTCATCTTCACTTGTTACGTCATGCTCAAGTGATAACTGAACTAATTTCTCTCCAAATGATTTAAATTCATCATTTTTAGCAACAAAATCCGTTTCAGAGTTAAATTCAAGGATAACTCCTTTTTTTCTGTCAGATGAAACTGCACCAAATACTAATCCTTCTGCAGCAACTCTTCCTGATTTTTTAGCGGCTTTCGCTATCCCTTTTTCTCTTAACCAGTCGATTGCTTTTTCTATATCTCCACCGTTTTCTTCCAATGCTTTTTTACAGTCAAGCATTCCGGCTCCTGTTCTTTCTCTCAATTCTTTAATTAATGCTGTTGTAACTGCCATTGTTACTTTCCTCCTAATTCTATTTTTAAATTTCTTATAAAAACTTACATTATTGGCCTCGAATTTCTAATTTTTTTCAGTAAATCTTTTATATCACTGATTGCATGAGGACTTTTCTCTTCTTCAGCTATTTTTAATGCTTCTAATGCATATTTTTCTGCTAATTTGTATCTTCCTGTATTACTATATTCTAATGCTAACCTAAACAGTGAATAAGGGTTTCCTAACATTGCTTGCGTTTTATGAGCTCGGATTTCCTTGAGTTTTTCATGTGTCATATGATTTATCTTTTTTATATATTTTTCTGCTTCTTTTTCTTTACCTTGGTCATAATATAAAAGACATAGAGAATATATCCCGGTATCAACATTACCTAATTCTATTGATTTTAAATAATATTTTTCTGCTTCTTCATAATTATCTTGAAAATCATAATAATATCCTAACTGTTCATAAGCAAAAGAATCATCCGGATACTTTTCAATATATTTTTTCATTAATAAAACTAAATTTTTATAATCTTTTTTTCCGGCAAAAGATGTCATTTTTTCTTTAAAATCTTTTTTTTCTCTCGAATACACATGAATAAGCTGCCCTATTCCTATATAATAATTTTTCATAAGCTCTATTATAGTTTCTTTCTGATTAGAAAAAATACTTAAACTCATTAATAAAAATAATTGAATAAAGATTTTTTTCATGATTTTTTTCCTCTCGTTTTTATCTGTTTTATATATCTTTACTTATTTTATACGTCAGAAAATCAATAGTATAAATCTAAAATTTTAATATTTTTAAAATTATTATTTTTACAGGAACAGGGGAATGATACTATTCCCCTTATTACTATTTCAACTTTTTTTATTATGCTTCAGTATTTTCTTCATTAGTTTCTTCAAATATTTCTTCTGTTATTTCTTCGGAAAATTCTTCATTTACAGAAGCTTCAGAGTTTTCTTCACTATCAACAAAGCCTTCTACTCCACCATTTCCTTCAACTGCTGCATTTGCAATAACTTGTGCAAATAATTTAACCGATCTTATAGCGTCATCATTTGCAGGTATTTTATAAGTTACCAAATCAGGATCCACGTTAGTATCGATTAATGCTATTACAGGTATTCCCAATTTTTTAGCTTCTTCCAATGCTAAAAATTCTTTTTTGATATCTACTACGAATAATGCCGCAGGCAATTTATTCATATTTTTAATTCCACCAATATTTTTAGACAACTTAGCCATTTCTTTTCTTAGCAATCCTGCTTCTTTTTTAGTATATGCTGTATCCAATGTTCCGTCAGAGTCCATTTCTTCAAGCTCTTTCAGTCTTTTTACTCTTGTTTTTATAGTGTTAAGGTTAGTTAAAAGTCCTCCAAGCCATCTGTTATTAACGTAAAATCCTCCGGCTCTTTCAGCTTCTTCCTTAATTGCGTCTTGAGCTTGTTTTTTAGTCCCTACGAATAATACTTTTCCGCCATTTTCAGAAATTTCTCTTACAAATTCATAAGCTTTTTCTGTAGCCGTCAATGTTTGATGTAAATCCAGTATATGAATTCCGTTTCTTTCTGTGAAAATATAAGGTTTCATTTTAGGATTCCATCTTTTTGCCTGATGTCCAAAATGAGCTCCTACTTCTAATAATTGTTTCATTGTGATTACTGCCATTTTTCCTCCTATTTTATTTTGGTTTTTCTCCCACTTATCTTTGAAAGACAGATTATCTATCGATAACACCCTATCTTTAAATATAACAAAGTGTGATTTATAATCAGATTATTTTATCACTTTTTATAGTACTTGTCAATTACTTCGCTTATTTTTTCTATCTTTATTCTTAAATTTTAAATCTATAATCATTTTTTAAATATCATTTTTAATCTACTATGTTTTCAATTTTTTACTTAATTTTTCATTCTTTTAACTTCTTCAATATTAATATTGTTAAACTCATTTTATTATGATTTTATACTTATATCTTCACTATTAATTTAATTTAATATTTTTCTGTATTTATATATCTTTATTTATATCTTTATTTTTATAAATTCTTACTTTATTTAATTATCAAAATTTGTTCTGAAACATTTTTTCTAAAACAAAAAAAGAGAGACCTTAATCTCTCTTTCTTATGTTATTTGATTAGTTATTTAACATTAACTATTTAACTGTTAATCCAACACCTAAACCTGCTCTAAATTCGTTTGTTTCAGTAGTATGTCTTTTATCATCAGCTTTATTAGGATTTACTCCACCATGTTTGTTTTGTTCAGTTTCTCTATGTAATGGTCTGTATTTTATAAATGGATTAATTGATATTTCTCCAACAGGAGTATCAAATGATGTTTTATATCCTAAGTTTGTCCATACTGAGAAGTTATTTACATATCCTGATTCAGCTGTATGTCTTTCCCATTCATTTTCTAAATTAAGTTGTCCATAGAATCCTGCAAATGAAGGAGTTGTATAAGTAGCTCCTACAATGTAATCTAAGTAAACACTTGACTTAGCTTCTTTACCTGTAGCTACTAATTTACCTTTTCCGTCTCTCATATGGTTATTTAATTCAACATAGTATCCTAAAGAACCTGCTCCATTTTCGAAGAATTTCCCTTCAGTAGCAAGGTCAAAATTTAACCCCCAACCTTCAGTTTTTCCTCTTTGGAAAGCATTTCCTTTATAAACATAGTCTGCATCTTTTTTACCGTTATTGTTGAAGTATACAGCTTGTAATTTAGTAGATATACTTTGTCCAAGTACATTTACTCCAAATGTTGGTCCGAAGTAGAATTCGTTTGATTGACCATTAGTTTCTTTGTGAGTTTGTTTTGAACCGGAATATGATGATTTATGAGTCCATCCTAAAACTGTTCTTGTTTCTAACGAACCTATATTCAAAGCTTTTCCAAACTCTAAATTAGTTTCCCAGCCTCCTTCTCTTCTAGCTGAATCTAAATTCTCACCGTTAGTAGCATATTTATAGAATCTGTCTTTATCATTTTGAACTTTGAATTTTGCATCAAGTCCCCACTCATCTACTAAGTTAAGTTCTCCTGAAACAACATTTCTCCATCTTAATCTTGTTTTATTTCTTTTTTTGAATCCTGCATTTCCTATTTCATTAGCTTTTGCTCCATCTTTATCTGTCCATCCTTGTCTTAATTCTGTAGTAGCTTTTATACTTTTCAGAACATCCTGATCAGCAGAAGCTATACCAGATACAGCTAATGTTAATGCTAATAATCCTAACAATTTTTTCATAACTTTTCCTCCTAATAATCTTTTTAAAATTTATTATTTTCTAACAACCTATTGGTATTCTAACATAATATAAAGTTTTTGTAAAGTTTTTTTTGCCTTTTATTCAAATATTACTACTGTTATTTTACTATTCTGTTATGTATTTAATGTTTTAAACAGCATATTTTATCGTATTGAAACTAATTTCTCTATCTTAAAATATTATATATAATATATATTTTAATTTTCTTATAAAATTAAAATTTTATATCATTAGAAATTTACTTAATTTTTATTTTATATTTTCCAATCAAATTATTTTTTATAATTTCTGTTATTTTTTCATTTCTATTTATTTCTGATATTTTTTGAATTTGCAAAAAATACTCTAAAAGAACTAATCAAAAAGAAATAGAAACAACTTTCCGGAAGTTCTCTCTTGAATTTATCAATATGACTTAATAGAATAATCTTAAATCGAAAAATAGTGCAGAAAATAGATATTCACATATTTGTGATATTTATTTTTAACTACACTATTCTTTTATTCTAAATTATATTATTTAACGATAGTCGCAACAACTCCTGAAGCTACCGTTCTTCCACCTTCTCTTATCGCAAATCTTAATCCTTCTTCCATTGCTATCGGGTGTATCAGTTCTACCGACATCTCTATGTTATCTCCCGGCATTACCATTTCTACTCCCTCCGGTAAGTTTACTTCCCCTGTAATATCTGTCGTTCTGAAATAGAACTGAGGCTTGTATCCTGTAAAGAATGGTGTGTGTCTTCCTCCTTCATCTTTCGTAAGTACATATACTTCCGATTTGAATGATGTATGTGGACTTACTGAACCCGGTTTCGCCAATACTTGTCCTCTTTCCACTTCTTCTTTCTTTGTTCCTCTTAACAATGCTCCTATGTTATCTCCTGCCTGTCCTGAATCCAGTAATTTTCTGAACATCTCTACTCCTGTTACTGTCGTTTTTGCTGTAGGCTTGATTCCAACTATCTCTACTTCTTCTCCTACGTTTACTACTCCTCTTTCTACTCTTCCTGTTACTACTGTTCCTCTTCCTGTTATTGTGAATACATCTTCTATAGGCATAAGGAATGCTTGGTCAATCGGTCTTTCAGGTGTTGGTATGTAGCTGTCTACCGCTTCCATAAGTTCCATTATTTTATCTTCCCATTGTCCTTCTCCGTTCAATGCTCCTAATGCTGAACCTTTTATTATAGGTATTTCGTCTCCTGGGAATGAGTATTCTGTAAGTAATTCTCTTACTTCCATTTCTACCAGTTCCAATAATTCTTCGTCATCTACCATATCAACTTTGTTCAGGAATACTACTATGTAAGGAACTCCAACCTGTCTTGCAAGAAGGATGTGTTCTCTTGTTTGCGGCATAGGCCCGTCAGCTGCTGATACTACAAGTATAGCTCCGTCCATTTGTGCTGCCCCTGTAATCATATTTTTTACATAGTCGGCATGGCCTGGACAGTCAACGTGTGCATAGTGTCTTTTGTCTGTCTGATACTCAATGTGTGCAGTGTTGATTGTAATTCCTCTTTCTCTTTCTTCAGGTGCCTGGTCGATGTTTTCAAAATCTACTTTTTCAGCCAATCCTTTGTCTGATAATACTTTAGATATAGCTGCTGTCAATGTTGTCTTACCGTGGTCTACGTGTCCTATCGTTCCAATGTTTACGTGTGGTTTACTTCTCTCAAATTTAGCTTTTGCCATTATCTCTTTCCTCCATATATTAAATTTATAATTTTATTTTTACTGATTATATCATATGTATAAAAAAAATGCAACTTAATTAGCTGCTTTTCTTAAAGTGGTGCCGCTTGTCGGACTCGAACCAACCACCTACTGATTACAAGTCAGTTGCTCTACCAGATGAGCTAAAGCGGCAACAAAATTATTATATTAAAAACTTTACAATTTGTCAATAAGTATTTTTATTTTTTATCTCTTATTTCCAGAAATTATTTCCAGAAAAGAATATCTATTATTGTCTTTTTATCCGGCATTCCCTCTATTTTTTCTCCTTTTTTTATCCAGTATTTTTTCATGGCAATATCAAACAATGGCTTATCAGCCAAACTGTCCGAATAAAATTTTGTTATTTCATATTCTACGTTATTTTCGTCCGCCCATTGATTGAGTTTATGTACTTTTTCAATCCCTTTATTATTTTCTCCCTTTATTTTTGAGATAAATTCTTCTGATTTTCCTTTTTCAAAATCTGTTCCGAAAACAATATCATAACCCAATGATAATAAAAACTTATCAATGAGAAATGTAGGAGTTGCAGAACTCACAATAACAAGTTCCGCTTCTTTTTTATTGTTTTTCAGTTCTTCATATGTCCACTTATAAATTTTTTTTGAATATTCTTTCCAGAAATCATCTATTATTTTTTGAATTTCTTCAGGAGAATGCTTCTCAAGAAAAACATAAAATCTTTCTTTCAGTTGTTTCAGATTTATAACTTTTATCAAATACAGAAACACTTCTTTTAAATACAAAAAAGAAAACATTAATGCTTTCATCGGATATTTTTTAAAATAATAAGTAAAAAAATTTGTTCCTGATTCTCCGCCATATATAGTTTTATCAAAATCATATACAATTATATTTTTTTTCATATCTCTTCTTTCTACTGTCTAATTCTTTCTATTATTTATTAATTTTTTTAATTTTTCTTCTTTTATTTGATTATTTACTTATTTTCCAATACTACTTTTATATTACTTATTTTTCCAATATTTATTCTTTTATTATTTATCTCTACTAATTGTTCAATTCTGTTATTTTCGATACTATTTTTATATTATTTATTTTTCCAATATTTATTCTTTTATTATTTATCTCTATTAATTATTTAGTTTTTTGATATTTATTTTAATAATTCCATTTTCTTTTTTAAATTCTCTTCTTTTTTCTTAATTTTTTTAGATTTTTAAAAACTCATTTTTTATTTTCAAAATTTTATTTTAAGATTTTATTTCAAATTTATAATATTTCAGGATTTTAATTTCAAAATTTTATATCAGAAAATCAATAACATCTTTTTCAAAAATCAGATTGTTTCTTACTTTTTCTTTTATATCTTCTTCAAAATCAATAAAATTATCACTTTGATTTTTTTTCAATTTATTTTTATACTCATAACTCGAATTTTCTGATTTAAGAATATTTTTTATTTCTTCGTTTATCATCAATGTTTCATTTATGGAAATTCTTCCATTATAACCGTTCCTGCAATGTTTACAGCCTTTTCCTGAGCAATGAAAGCATTTTCTGCCTGTAAGTCTTTGTCCTATCACTCCTATTAAAGCATCCAATATAAGATACTTAGGTATCCCCATATCCATAAGTCTTGTAACAGTCGAGATACTGTCATTTGTATGAATAGTGGCTATTACGAGATGTCCTGTCAATGCTGCTCTTACTGCTATTTCAGCAGTAATTTCATCTCTTATTTCCGAGATTACTATTATATCAGGGTCATTTCTAAGAGCATTTCTTAATATTTCTGAAAAAGTAATTCCTATTTCTTCATTTACTTGAACCTGTACTATTCCTTTCACTCTGTTTTCAACAGGATCTTCTACGGATATAATTTTCTTTTGTCCGTTATTAAGTATATTGACCATTGACATTAAAGTAGTTGATTTTCCTGAACCTGTAGGTCCGCTTACAAGTATAAGACCGTATTTTCTTCTTAACATTTTTTTCAGACTTTTTCTACTTTTTTCTGAAAATCCTAAAGTTTCAAGTTCCGTATTTTCAAGATAACTTTTTAAAATTCTCAAAACTATACTTTCCCCATTGACCGTAGGCATAAATGCAGTTCTTATATCATATTTTTCATTATTTAATACAAAAGAGAAACTCCCGTCCTGAGGTTTTCTCTTTTCAGCTACATTCATTTCAGATAAAATTTTTATTCTGGAAATTATTTCAATCATATTTTTGGCTAATATGCGTCTGTCTATTTTTTCATATAATCCGCTAATTTCCCTTAAAATCCCGTCTATCCTGAATTTTATTTCACTTTCTTCATTATTATGCTTTATATGGACATCACTTGCCCGTTCAGCTATTCCTGTTTCAAGAATAACATTTACATAAGATATAACGTTTTTCATTGTCCTCAACCTTCCCTTTTCCCTTGTTTTATAATTTATCAGTTATTTAACCGCTGTTGTTTTCCCCAATTCTTCCAGTGTCATTTCATTTTGTTTTCTCAATGTTTTATATAATCCCTTTTTCAAAAAATTATACCATTTGAGCTTAGTTTTCATATTATCTATCCCTTTTATTGTTTCTCTTATTTGAAGTTTTAGAAAATCCAGTTCTTCGAATGATAAAGAAACATCTTTCGTTTTTTCTTTTTTATTTTCCTTAGTTATTTTAATTTCTTTTTCCAAATAACCAAAAAATTGAAAAATATTCGGAAGTTGTTTTTCATAAACTTTCATCTGTTTTTTCATTTCTTCGATTAATTTAGTTAAATAACTTCTTGTGCTTTTCCCCAATGTAACTTTTATTTTTCGCTTTCCTTTACCTATTTTTTGAACAAGCTGATTCATTTTAGCTTGTGCCTTTACATTGACAAGAGTCATATCATTTATTGTATTCGGATTTACCATTTTTGCCATATAATTTTATTTATCCTTTCATCAACTTTTTTATATTTTCAATAGGAACATTTCCCTTTCTTAGAAGCTCTATTTCTCCGTTTTCATATTTTACTATTGTAGACGGTTTTCCTGTAAGTGTGCTTTCATCTTCTATTACACAATCAGCCTTTTCACGGATTTCCTCATTCAAACTGTTTAATCGTGTAACAGGATTCTCACCTGAAATATTTGCACTCGTAGTCAGGACAATTCCACCTGCATTTTTTATTATTTCAAGAGCTGTTTTATTTTTGGGTATTCTTACTCCGATTGTTTCAAGCTCCTCATCAAATTTTCGGGTAAATTTCCTGTCAGCTTTAAATATTACTGTCAGTTCTCCCGGCCAGTATTCTCTTAAAACAGGACTAATTTTATCCATATTTTCCGATGTTTCATCAATCATTTCATTAAGATTGGAAATATCGTTAATTAGAGCTATTATTTTTTTTGAGAAATCTCTTTTTTTTATTTCATATATTTTTTCAATAGATTTTTTCAGAGGAACTGCACCTAATCCATAGACAGTATCTGTTGGAAATACTGCAATTCCTCCATTTATCATAATTTCTGCCACATTTTTTATATTTTTATTCATTTATCTTTATTTCTCTCTCTTCGGCAGGCATTTCAAACAAATCACTTATTGCTTCGTTCCAATATATCCTTTTTATTGTTTCTGCGAACATTTTACTTGTTGTAAGTATTCTAAGTTTATCAAACATTTTGTCTTCGTGTATCTCAATACTGTCTGTAACTACGACTTTGTTCAAAGGAGAATTTTTAAGTCTTTCTATTGCAGGTCCTGAAAATATTCCGTGAGTAGCGCAGGCATATACTTCAATAGCTCCTTTATCTTTTAATGCTTTGGCAGCATTACATATCGTTCCTGCAGTATCTATCATATCATCTATCAGTATAGCTTTTTTACCCTCTACATCTCCGATAATGTTCATCACTTCCGACTCATTGGCTTTCGGTCTTCTCTTATCTATTATTGCAAGGGGAGTATGCAACCATTTGGCAAGACCTCTCGCTCTTTTCACGCCTCCCACATCAGGAGAAACTACTACTGTGTCTTCGGGGTGAAATCCGTAATTTATAAAATGTTTAGCCAAAATAGGCAATGCTTCCATATGATCTACGGGAATATCGAAAAATCCCTGTATCTGTCTTGCATGTAAATCCATTGTTATAACTCTGGTAGCTCCCGCAACTGTAAGCAGATTTGCCACAAGTTTTGATGTAATCGGCTCTCTCGGACTCGCCTTTCTGTCCTGCCTTGCATACCCATAATAAGGGATTACTGCGATAATCTCTTTTGCCGACGACCTTTTCAGAGCATCAATAAATATAAGCAGCTCCATTATATTTTCATTTACAGGTCCCGATGTGGACTGTATAATAAACGCTTTACATCCTCTGACACTTTCATTAGGCTTTATAAATATTTCGCCGTCTGCAAATTTTATAAGTTGGACAGAAGTCAGTTTCATATCTAGATGCTGAACTATTTTTTCAGCCAATTCTTTGTTTGATGAACCCGCAAAAATCTTAATCTGTTCGCTTGAAGTCTCCATTTATTCTTTCCACCCTTCTTTATTTGTTTGTCTTGCTCTTCCAAATGCCAATGTTTTTTCAGGTACTTTTTTCGTTATTGTCGAACCTGCCGCAGTAAAGGCTTTTTCTCCTATTTCCACCGGGGCGACAATAGTCGAATTACTTCCAATAAACGCATTTTCTCCTATAATTGTCTTATGTTTATTCTTCCCGTCATAATTACATGTAATTGTTCCTGCTCCGATATTGGTATTTTTTCCGATTTCCGCATCTCCCAAATAAGTTAAGTGTCCGGCTTTTACTCCTTCTTCCAATACTGATTTTTTTATTTCTACAAAATTTCCTATATGTACATTTTTTTTCAGATGTGTATTAGGTCTTATATGAGCAAAAGGTCCTATAGTTACCCCGTCATCCAGTTCGGACTGCTCTATAAGCGAAGCTTCTATTTTGACATTGTCAGCTATAATGGAGTTTTCTATCCTTGTGTTACCTAAAACTGTACAACTTCTGCCTATTTTAGTATTTCCCTGAATAATTACATTAGGATAAATCACTGTGTCTTCTCCTATTTCAACTTCTTCCTCTATGTATGTTGTATCAGGGTCTATGAGTATTACTCCGTCATCCATAAGTTCCATATTTTTTCTATATCTTAGGATTATTCCCGCCTGAGCAAGTTGAGCTTTGGAGTTTACACCTAAAACTTCATCTTCATCTTCTATTTGATAACTTTCAACTTTGTATCCCCCTGCAGAAAGAAATTTTATAGTATCGGGTAAGTAATATTCCCCTTTTATATTGTTATTGTCTATTTTTTCAAGGGATTTTAAAAGGCTTTCATATTTGAAAATATAAACTCCACAGTTTACTTCTTTAATTTTTTTCTGTTCCTCCGTTGCTTCTTTTTCTTCAATAATGTCCACAACATTTCCGTCTTTTTTTATTATTCTCCCGTATGCAAAAGGATTTTTCATTTTACATGACAGAAGTATACAGTCAAGTTCCTTTTCATAAAATATTTCTTTCATTTTATTTATAGTTTCTTCTCTCAACAAAGGAGTGTCTCCGTACGTTATCAGAACATCATCTTTATATTCTTCTATTTTCTCCTTTGCAATGAGTACAGCGTGTCCTGTTCCCAACTGTTCTTTCTGTTCCACATATTCAATATCTCCCATTGATTTCAGCACTTCGTCTTTTTTATGCCCTAAAATGAATATATTTTTATCGACACCTGTATTTCTAAGCAACTTTAAAACTCTTTTTAGCATCGGCATTCCGTTTACTTCGTGCAATACTTTCGGCTTCTCGGATTTCATTCTTGTCCCTTTTCCCGCAGCCAATATTAAAGATAACATTTCTCCTCCTCATTTGTGTTATATTTTATAATTTCTCATATTATATTAAAAATTTTATTTCAGATTAAATCTCTCTATTGTTTTTTGATTATATCAATTTTTTTATTTTAATTCAACGGTTCATTTGGAATTTATTCCCTGTCATTTTTATTTCCGCGAGTATATCCTAAAACATAATCCAGATTTATATTTTTCATAGAATTGAAAATACTCTGTTTAATTCCGGGATTTTGCTCTTCAAGGCTCCTTAGCAGTTCTTTTACTTCCCTTCTTTTACTTGAAGTTTTTCCCGCTTCTATTGTACATCCACAGTTCATCGGTCTTATTCCGTTTTCTTTGGTATAATCTATTATATCTGCTTCTCTTACATAAATCAGGGGTCTTATTAACGAAAGATTGCCCAAAGAAGATTTCACTTTCGGTGTCATTGTCTTTACTGTTCCTGCATAAAGTATATTTATCATTGTAGTTTCTATCATATCATCAAAATGATGACCTAAAGTCAATTTATTGTAACCGAATTCCTCAACTTTTCTGTAAAGTATTCCTCTTCTCATTTTTGCACATAGAAAACATGGGTAATCCTGTGCTTTTTCATTAGCTATCTCCCATATATTTGTATCTATTATTGCACAATCTATATTTAAATTTTCCAGATTTCTTTTAAAATTATTTAAATCTGATTCTCTAAATCCGGGATTTAAACTCACTGCTTTAAATTCAAAATTTTTACTTTTATCTTTTTTCAACTCATGAAATAACTTTACAAGCAGCAGGCTGTCTTTCCCTCCTGATACACCTATCGCTATTTTATCTCCGTCTTCTATTAAATCAAAATCATTTATGGCTTTTACAAACTTTGCCCATATGGATTTTTTATATGTTGTCCTGATACTGTTTTCTATTTCGCTGACTTCTTTCATAGGACCGTCAGGTATGATTGCCTCACAGACTAAATTTACCATTTTATTTTTTTCTCTCCTTGTATTGTATTTTATTGTGTGTTTATTATATTTTATATCATTTTTATATCATTAAATTATAAAGTTCATAATTTAGTTATTTTTCTGCTTCACTTAGACAATTTTTTCTAAAATTTGATATTTTTTGATATTTTATTTTTTAATACTTTGTATATATTGACTTTCAATTCTTGATGTTTTTTTATTCGATATTTTTTCAAATTTTAAATCTTAAATCGATTTTCTTTTTTAAAGAAAATCGAGCCGTTCAAACGACCCGCTTTCTCCTTTATATATTGAATGCCAGCTTGTCAGATGTTATGAGATGTTTCTGCTCATCAAGTTCAGCATTGCATTGTCCTGTTGTGTTACATTTATTTTCTATATATTTTATTTTTTCAATCAGCCCTTCATCTCTTGAGTCGATTTCAAGAGCAGCTTTAAACTCTTTCAATGCTTTTTTATGTCTACCCATATGCTCGTATTTTCTTGCAAAATCAATATGTGCAGTATACATATCAAAATCAAGGAAAATTGCCAAATCATAGCAGTCTACAGCATCGGAAATTCTCCCTCTTCTGGAAAAAATATTTCCCAGCAGGAATAGTACAAAAGGCTCAGCTTCATTTAAATCAAGAGATTTATTCAGATTTTCTTCAGCTTTGTCAAGCTGCTCATTTTCATAATATAAATATCCTAAAAATGCTCTTATTTCATGATTTACAGGTTCTAACTCGACCAGTTTTTCATATATTTCTATTGCTTTATCATTTTTTTTCAAAGCATGATAAATAGAAGCCAATGTCTGCAATGCTTCTACATCGTCAGGATTTTCTTTGATTTTATTTTTATACTTTTCCAACATTTCCTCATTATTGTTGTTATATCTGATTTCTCTAAAAATTAATGTCTCCAACATGCTGTTTCAACTCCTAAATGGTCTTATATGTTTAATTCTATCATAAATATCACTTTTAGTAAACATTTTTTACTGTATTTTGGTATATTTTTTATCCTCTACTTATTTTTCTGTAAATATGTGGAGAAACTCCAAAATATTTTTTAAAAATTTTTGTAAAATAATTTGCATCTTCGATACCCACATATCTGCATACATCAGATATTCTGTCATCTGTTTCAAGAATTCTTCTGGCAGCGACAGTCATCTTGATTTCCATGAAAAATTTATTAGGAGATTTTCCCGTGTGTCTTTTAAAAAGCCTTCTGAAAGAAGCCTCACTGATATCAGATATTCTACAGTAATATTCTGTGGAAAATTCCCTAGAAGGATTATTTATCATATCATTTACAATCGTCTGTACTCTGCTGTCTATTTCTCTGTTATAGTACTGTATTTTACATGTTCTGCTTTCACCTTTTTCTTTTGAAATATTTATAAGATAGCCTACTATTATTTCGAGATATCCTCTCAGAACAAATGACATCCCCGGCTTATCGCTGTTCTTTTCTTTTATCATGGAATAGAAACAGTTGATGATAAATTCATCCTCACAATTGATTTGCGTATCAAAATTCATTATTTCAGACCATATTTTTAGTCCATGTATCGAATAGGAAGCGGTAAATCTTACACTTATGAAAGAAAAATGATTTGAAGTGGACATACACTGAAGATTACAGCTTTCAGGTATATAAACAATATCATTCCTGCTGACATTATAGATGTTTCCGTCTATTACAAACTTAGCCTCCCCTTCTACTATAAATCTTATCATGGAATACGGAACTTTTTCTTCCTCAAATTTCCAGTCCCTGTTAAAAGTATATATATCCACATAAAGGAAAGCAAGATGAAACGCTTTCATTAATGAATTAGTTTCCATATTCTATTTCTCCTGCTATTATTTTATACTAATTATACCCTAATAAAGTTTATAAAACAACTTTTTCTATATAATTTTTCTATATCAGAACATCTATATAATCGTTTTTTACTATAATTAATCGTTTTAACAGTCTTGTTTTATTAAAAAATAAAGGTATACTCTTAATAATCAAAGGAAAAGATGACGTCAATTATTTTCACATAATTATCATACAAATATATTACAAGATATATTATTTCAAAAATAGTATATTTCAATTATTTTAGAACATAATAAATTATGATATTGAAAGGATGGAAAACACATGAAAAAGAAGATAATCCTGTTGCTTGTAACATTACTGTTCCTCATTATTTCCTGCGGAGGTTCCAAAAAATCTGAAAATAGCGGAGAACTGGAAGGAGAAATAGTATTCTGGCATTCATTCACTCAAGGTCCGAGAAATGAGTTTATGAAACAGGCAGCTGAAGACTTTATGAAAAAACACCCAAAAGTAAAAATTAAAATTGAAACATTTGCATGGCCTGAATTTTATACTAAGTGGACAACAGGACTACAGGCCGGACAAGTACCTGATGTGAGTACGGCATTGCCTAACCATGTTGTAGAGCTGCTTCAGGCAGATGCTTTGGTTCCTATTGACGATGTAATCGATCATATTGGAAAAGACAGATTTTATACTGCGCCTCTTACAGAAGGAGAGCTGGACGGAAAGCATTATTCCATACCCCTATATTCACATGCACAGGTAATGTGGTACAGAAAAGATCTATTACAAGCTGCAGGACTTGAAGTTCCAAAAACATGGGTTGAACTATTTGAGGCAGCTAAAAAATTGAATAATCCTCCTCAAGTTTATGGACTTTCAGTTCCTATGGGTCTTGGAGATATGATGGCAACAAGATTTCTGAATTTCTATGTGCGTTCAGCAGGAGAAACTCTGATAACTAAAGACGGAAAAGCAAATTTGACGAGTAAGGCTGCCATAGACGGAATAAATTACTGGGTAAATATGTATAAAACTGTATCTCCAAAAGGTTCAGTAAATTTCAAGGTACTGGATCAGGCCACTCTTTATTACCAGGGAAAAACGGCTTTTGACTTTAACAGCGGTTTTCAAATAGGAGGAGTAAAACAGAATTCGCCGGATCTACTGGATAAAATAGCTGCGGCACCAATTCCAAAAATAAATGCAACAGACCCTGAACAGGGAATAGAAACTTCAAATATACCTGTAATCGTATGGAAAAATAGCAAACACCCTGAAATTGCAAAAGCTTTCATTGAAAGCTTATATGAAAAAGAAAAATATATTAAATTTTTACATTCTGTTCCGGGTGGTATGTTACCGGCCTTAAAAGATATTTCAAATGACCCTGAATATTTAAATGATCCAATAATAAAACAGTTCCATGATACAATCACGGTAATTAATAATGCTGTTGATAAAGGTACTGCAATCGGAATGGAATTTGGTCCGAAACCTGAAGCCGGTATAATTACAAGCCAAGGAGTAATTGAAAAAATGTTTCAGGAAATTATACTGAAAAATGTCCCTGTGGAAGAAGCCGCAAAAAAAGCTGAAAAAGAATTAAACGATCTATTTGCTGCGGCGAAATAACTTTAACGAACCGTATAACAGGAAAGGAATACCCATGAAAAAGAAAAAAATTAATATTGATAAGATAAATCTATTGTTTGTTTTACCTGCTATGCTAATTGTTTTTCTTTTACTGATTTATCCTATATTTTCAAGCATATACTTCAGTTTTACATCGAAAAACTTAATTAGACCTTATTATAAATGGATCTGGTTTGACAATTTTAAATTTGTCCTGACTAATCCTGAGTTTTATCATGCATTCCTAAACTCCATAAAATGGACTATTTTATCAATTACAGGACAACTTCTGGTAGGATTTATAGCTGCTCTTTCCCTAAACAGGATTCCGAAATTTTCAGGATTTTACAGAACTCTGCTTATTATCCCGTGGGCATTTCCTGCTATTGTTATAGCATTTTCATGGAAATGGATTTTAAATGATGTTTATGGATTTGTACCAAATTTACTTACACAGCTTCATCTTACAAAAGAAAACATAAATTTTCTGGCAGATCCAAAAACTGCTTTCTGGATAGTACTGTTTATAAATATTTGGTTTGGAGCTCCCCTGTTTATGGTAAATATTCTGGCAGCCTTAAAAACTATCCCACGTGAACAGTATGAAGCCGCCATTGTTGACGGAGCATCTTCTTTTCAGGTATTTCGTTATATAACAATAAGACATATACGTGGAGTTATAGGATTACTGGTTGTTTTGAGAACAATATGGGTTTTTAATAACTTTGATCTGCTTTATCTGCTGACCGGAGGAGGTCCTTCAGACTTGACTACTACACTGCCTATATATGCATATAAGACAGGGTGGAACCTGAAAAGACTGGGAACTGCATCTGCAGTTACTATTTTGCTCCTTCTATTCTTGATGACAGTATGTTTTGGATACTTTAAACTGCTTAACAAATGGGAAAGAGAGGATGATAAATAATGAAATACAGTTATAAAAATAATATCTTTAATACATTGATCTACCTGCTTTTAACTGTCATGGCAGTAATTGCTGTATTCCCTCTGATATGGATTATCCTTTCCTCCATAAAGCCTTCGAGCGAAATGTCCAGTAATCCATTGGCATTTGTTCCTAAAAAGATAACATTTGATTATTATAAACAGGTTCTGTTTAGTCTAAATTTTATAAGAAATATAAAAAACAGTTTAATTATATCTTTTACAGCAACTTTAATAACTATTGTTGTTTCAGCCCTTGGAGCTTACGGGATAGTAAGATTTTTTCCTAAAGTAGGTAAAAAAATGACAAAAATGCTTATTACTACTTATATGTTTCCTACTATCCTGCTGGCAGTCCCGTATGTAACTGTTATGGCAAAATTAGGATTAATCAATACTTGGATTGGTGTAGTTATCACTTATTTATCATTTTCCATTCCATATGCAATATGGATGCTGATAGGATTTTTTCAGACTGTTCCTATTGGAATTGAGGAAGCCGCAAAAGTTGATGGTGTAGGAAAATTTGGGATATTTTTTCAGATTGTACTTCCTATAGTATCTCCGGGAATTGTTTCAACTGCTATTTATACATTTATTAATACATGGAATGAGTTCCTGTATGCACTGCTTCTAATAAATAACTCTGAAAAAATGCCTCTGTCTATAGCTCTTTATTCTCTAACAGGATCGGAAATACTTGACTGGGGACAGATGATGGCAGCATCGGTAATTGTAATCCTGCCTTCAATAGTATTCTTTATGATTATACAGAATAAAATTGCAGGTGGATTATCAGACGGATCTGTTAAATAAAAATATTAAAATTAATTATAGATAAAATATTAAAACACATAATTTTGAAGAAAGGAGAGGTGCTATCTTAAAAAAATACAGACAGAACATATAAAAATTAAATCTGTTTTTCTATTAAAATTTTTCTCATAGATATATTTCTATTTAAAATTCTAAGTCTTTTTAGATAGCCCTATTACAAAAATGAAAAATATAAATTACGGAATAATAGGAACCGGATATTTTGGAGCACATTTAGGAAGAATATTGAATAAACTGGAAGGAGCGAAAGTTATCTCCATTTATGACCCTGAAAATACAAAGAATATTGCTGAAGAACTCGGTTGTGAAGTTTCAAAAGATATTCGGGAATTATGCTCAAGGAAAGATATTGATGCAATAATAGTTGCTTCTCCAAATGGAGCACATAGGGAAGCTGTTTTAGAAGCTGCAAAAAATAAAAAACATGTATTCTGTGAAAAACCCATTGCCCTTTCATATAAGGATTGCTCAGAAATGATTGAGGCTACAAAAAAGAACGGTGTTATCTTCATGGCAGGACACGTTATGAATTTTATGAATGGTGTCAGAAAAATAAAACAGCTAATAAACGACGGTGTTATAGGAGAAGTCCTACATTGCCATTCTTTAAGAAACGGATGGGAAAAAGAGCAGAAAGAAATCAGCTGGAAAAAAATAAAGGAACTTTCAGGCGGACACCTCTATCATCATATACACGAACTGGACTTCATACAATTTATAATGGGAGTACCTGAAAAAGTAACAATGGTCGGAGGAAATATTGCACATAAAGGAGAAAAATTTGGTGATGAAGATGATGCTCTTTTTATAACTCTTGAATTTCCTAATAAAAGATTTGCAACTCTACAATACGGTTCTGCATTCAGATGGCCTGACCATTCTGTAAAAATTCAAGGTACTAAGGGAGCTATTTTACTCGATTTGCAAGATGTAGGTGTTACTTTAAAGATTGATGATAAGGAAGAAAAATTTCTTCTACATCGTACGAAAGAAGAAGATGACGACAGAACAAGAATATATAAGGGACTTGAAATGGACGGTGCAATAATGTATGGGAAACCTGACAGAATACCTCCTTTATGGCTTCATGGAATAATGGAAATGGAAATGGAATTTCTACATAATATTCTTCAGGGAGCTGAGATTGACAAGGAATTTATTCCATTGCTGGACGGTACTGCTGCAAGGGATTCTATCCTGACAGCAGATGCTCTCACTAAATCTTTACTGGAAGACAGAAAGGTGAAATTATCCGAACTCTTATAAATTCTTCTTTGTTTCATTGTAATATATATAAAAAGCTGTTTAAAAAATAATATATGTATATTTTCTTTAAACAGCTTTTTTATTTAAACCGTTGTTAGTATTTTAATTTTTATTTGTTTTTTTTATATCGTTTGTGTTTGTATCTTTTGTAGTTGTTCGAAATACTCGTACTGGAAAATGTGTAAAATGGGAAAAAGCTGATTAAAAGATATAAAAAATGAAAAATTATAGAAAATTTTACTGAATTGACATCAAGAGACTAATTAATTAATTTAAATAATTGCCAAGGATTAACTTCTATAAAAATTGGAAGTTAATCTTTTTATTTAATGTTTATCTGTTGAAAATTATCTGATTAAATGGTAATATATTAGTAGTACGATTATGTAAATATATTTGACTAATAAAAAGGAGATTTTATCTATGAAAAACAAAATAGAAAACAAAATAAGACTTTTATTTATTCTTAGTTTTTTCCTGCTTTCATTCAATGTTCTTTTCGGGGAAAGAATTTCATTCAAACAGTTTTCCGAAGAGATAAATAAAAACATAAAAGACGGTTCAATGGGCTATATTCAAAATCAGCAATGTTTTGTTTCATATTCAAATATAGTTTTTAAAAATTTCTATATCAACCATATAAAACTTTATGCAACTTGTATTGAGATAGACCCTACAAAGAAAATTGAGTGGGATCATCCAAAAATACCTGAAGATGCAAAAATTAAAGTTATTTATTTATCAGGAGAAGATTTTGCGGAAAAAACAAGGGAAGAAATGAAAAAAGGTAAAAAAACATTTGTTTTCAAGAAATTAGCTTATTACAAAAAAGGACATGAAAAATATAAAGAAAATGAATATTATTATTTCGAATAAATAAATTTTAAATCAAATAATATTTTAAAATAATTAATATTATGATATGCTGAATAATATAAGAATTAATAAAATAGAGTTAGCTAAATAAAAACTTCTCCCATTTTTTCTTGAATATTTTTTGAGGAAAGTTTTTATTATAAAACCTCAATTAATAATTGCTAATATTATTTTTCTAATTTATTTTAAAAAGGCTGCTAAAATTAGCAGCCTTTTTTCTTTACTTTAAGCTTTTAATCAAAAGATTTCAAAGATTTTCAGGATTTTTATCTTAATATATAATTCTAAATCCTAATCCTCCTTTTACGTTTTTACCTTTTGTTTCATATCCTGCATTTAATGTTACTCCAAATCTTGTATTTTCAACACCGATATTCAAGTCTGTCTTAAAGTTTCCTTTTTTGTCCTCTTTTTCTCCTCTGATATTATACCAGTCGGCATCTGTATAGTTTACTCTTAATTTGTTGTTTATATTACCGACTTTTCCTAATTCAGTTTCATAAGCCAATCCTAACGACGTTGTAAACGTTGCTTTTTTAGCTACAGGCTGTCTGTATTTGAATTCTATTCCTGCTTCAGGTTTTACTGAATAGTAGTCGTCTCCTTTTACAGCCAGTCTCAATTCTCCGCTTTTCTCTTTGATATCACCAAATTTACCATATTCGAGTCTCAAGCTTCCATAAGGTCTGATACTGAATCTTTCGCTTGTTCTGAATTCTTTTGCGAGTTCATTCTTGATCGCTGCTCCATAACCTGTGTAGCTACCTTTTGCTTTGAATATTTCATCAACTACAAGGTATTTTCTATCCATTTCACTTCTACTTACAAAACCTTCTCCTGCCACTGTCCAGCTCATATCTCTATTTTTACCGAATACTTTTGTTCTGTATAATCCGGCTTTTAGCATTAGAGTTTCTTCTTTGGATTTTCCTATATCTTTAAATTTATAAGTATTATAGACTGTTCCTGCATACCAACCTGAACTTTCTCCTATTTTCAGAGTTTCATTTTCATTGATATATGCAACTCCGTAAGCATTATTTGTGTAGTCTTTTATTCCCGCAGTTTCAGTTCTGTATTCTCCTCTTGTCCCAAATGTAGTCATTTTATTGGATTTCTTAGAAGAAGTATCCCATTCTCTTGAAAGTTTATCAATCTCGCTATTTAAGATTTCACTTGTTTTGTACAATCTCAGTTGAGTATTTGCATACTGTCTACCTATCATTTCTTCAGCAGCCTGTGCCCACAGTATACTTTCATTATCACCTATGTTGTTTAATTTATTGAATAATGCTTTTTCACGGGAATCAAGAGCATTCATTTTGTATCTTTCTTCCACTCCTGTCAAGTAAGCACGCGTGTTGTTGTCTTTAGCATATTTTTGATAAGGAACTTTTACCATAGTTACACTTTTTTCATTATTATCATAAGAAGCAAACCAGTGTAATGCTCCTGAATATATATTAAGCTCTACCTGTGTATTTGATAAAAGTGGTTCCATTACTGATTTCAATGTTTCCCATGGTACTTTTACAGTTGTCTGGTTTGTTTTCTGAGCAGCTTCGGCTCCTATTACTACGTCCACTTTTCCTGTTGGATTAAATCCTGTACCTTCTATTCCTCTCGTTCTTCCTAAAGTATCTACATATACTCCAAAATTTGTCCACATAGAATCTCTTTGAGGTCCGTTTACATCAGGAGGTACAATTTGTGCAACCTGAGGTACTCCGTCAACAACAGCTCTTAAATTTCCACCGATATTTTTCAACTCTACTCCGCCTATAGGAAGTTTTGTAGGGTCGTATACATCTATTTTAAAGTATTTCTGTGCTCCACCGTTTGCAGTTATAGTTGCTCCCGTAGCATTAACTTTGCTGTCTTTAGCTGCTTCAGTGTCATTATCACCGATAGATTGTCCGTCAGCACTTTGAGCATTACCGTGCTGAACTCCTACAGCTCCGCTGCCATTTACTACTATACGTCCGTAGTTTTTAATTCTCGCACCTTCTATTCTTACTCCAACTCCTGAATTTGCGTCTATTTCTATATTACCTCTATTTTCGAAAGTACTTCCGTTTAATGCCACTACTCCCATTATACCTTTTACATTAGGGTTACCTGCATAGTTTCCTGCCGTTTTTATATTTCCGTAGTTTACTCCTGTAGCACCGTTATTCAGATACATTCCTGTCATTTGTTCTATTTTATCCGAAGCTGTTGCATTCGAAGCATCAAGTATAATATCTCCCCTATTTTCAACCGTAGTTCCTCTTCCATTTCCATACATTCCTATACTTCTGTGGGAATTTACAACTATTTTACCGTTGTTTACAAGAGATAATGCTCCTCCGTTTGTGGATTCTCCTGCCATTCCGATTGAATATTTTCCTGTTTCAGGGGCATTTTCATCTGCCAGATAGCTTTTTGATACTGTTATAGTTCTTCCTGCTTTGTTTTCTGCAGAACCGCTTCCTGTAATCAATATTCCGACATTTTCTATTCCTGAACCTTGATTTATGTCGGCGTCATTTACTATGTTTGTTCCGTCTTTACCGTACAACGCAACACCCTGTCCGCCTGTCATTGTTACAGCTCTGTTATTTACTACGTTACTTCCATTTCTTGCATATACATAAACACTGTCATTTCCTACAAACTGAGTTCCCGAAACATTTGTGAAACTTCCACCGTTCATAGCATATCCTATTGAAGAAGTTCCTAATGTTGTCGGTCCTGTTCTCAAGTCGCTTATAGTTGCATTATCTGCAAATACTCCTACTGCACCGTCTCCTATATTGAATATCAGTCCATTATTCAGATTTAATGCTCCGCCTATTTTATATATTCCCGTACCTTCAGAACCTATTCCTAATATTCCGTCTACGCTGGCATTTCCTCCATTTGAATATATACCTATGGATTTTTCTCCTGCCTGAACATTACCTGTATTTGTTATTGAACGTCCGTACATTGCTATAGCAGGACTTGAAGCATTTGTAGAATTACCTACTCTTATTGTCGCACTGTTTGTAATGTCTCCATTTGCAAACATAGCTATGGAGTTATCTCCTTGTAAGTCTATACTTGTGTTTGTGTTAGTAAATCCGTTATCGGAATATATTCCTTTTGCTCCCGCTCCTGTACTTGTTATTGTTCCTCCTGTAAGGTTAAGTGTGGAATTTCCTTTTGCATTTATTCCGAGACCGTTACTTCCCAAAGTTATACGTCCTGCACTGTTTATCGTTGTATTTTGTCCATATACTGCTATTCCGCCGTTATTTGCTCCAAAATCTATATGAGAACTTCCACTCAATGTTATTTTGGAATTTGCAGGGTTATTATTTTTATTTAATGCTACCACTCCGTAAGGATTTTCACCTTCGGCATTGATTGTTCCTGTATTATTCAGTTCTATTGTACCTGTCGATACATTACTGTCAAGGTCGTTTATACCGTATAATGCAGCTCCATTTTTACCTATTGTTACAGTTCCTTTATTGTTTATTATGGAACCTCTTGCACCTACTAATCCTGCTCCGCCTTCACCTGTATTTTTCACTGTAGCATTTGTTTCATTGTCGATAGTACCAAAGTCTATAACTGCAACTGCAACTCCACCTTGATTTGTTACTTCAATAGTGTTATTATTTGTTATTTTCAAACTGGCAGCTGTAACTCCTGTTGTTTTATCCTGACTTTGTGCCACAACATACTTCATGTTATTTGCTATTGCATTTCCGTTATTAGTAATTTTTGCATTTATATTTACATTTGAAGATATAGCATCTGCTGCATGGAATCTGTCATCTGCATTATCCAGACTTACAGGTGTATCAATGTTGAATGTAATATGTTTTGCAGTCAGCGCTTTATATCCTGTACCTGTTGCGTAACCTATTACATCAGTACCTTTTTTGATTTCTCTTCTTCCGCCTGTTGCAGGAGCTACCGTACTTAAGTTTACAGCACCTGTACCCTCATACACAAACAATCTTGAACCCGGTTTCATAGTAAGGTTTATTTGCTCTGTTCCTGCTATACGTTCCATAATAGCTGTCGTAAGAGCGTCAAGAGATGTGGCATTTTCAGAATAGAAAGCATTTCCTCCTGCTTCTATAGTCGCTGTAACTCCTGTACCAAATTTAAATTTACCTCCCGAATTACTGTAGAACAATAATCCTCCGTCTTTTACTGTGGCATTCAGGTCATTCATTTTCATTGTGGAGTTACCATCCGCAAACATTGCTACAGCACCATTACCCGAAGTTATACTTCCTTTTAAAGTTGTATCCGAGTTTGCACCTTTGGAGTATACTCCCACTGACTGTTTTCCTGTTACATTTATTTTACCGCCGTCTGAAATATAGTTCCCTTCATTCCATACTCCTATATTTTCTTCTCCACCGGTAATGTTTATTTCCGAATCAGCGGCAGAAACTCCTGTACCTTTTGCACCACCGTCTATTCCGATATACATTCCTGTATTGGATTCACCTTTTGTAATATTTATTTTTTTAGTATTTATTATTTTACCGAATGTTCTTGTTCCTGCTGCACCTTCATTAGTACTTACATTTGCATTACCTTTTGCTGTTGCCATTCCGATATTTTTTCTAATATCTTTATTTTCAACACCTGCTGTTGCATCTCCTATATTTATTTCTCCCTGGTTATCTGCGACAGCGTCTCCACCTGATGCGAGCATTCCTATATTTCTACCGTCTTCTTTCGTAACTGTACCTACAGTAGTTGTAAATTGGCTTCTTCCACCTTTTATGTTAATTTTTCCTTTATTTATCCCTTTTTGTCTGGCATCAGCTTTATTAAGGTTTCTTGATGTCTGAGGTGTTGGTGTTCCACTGGTAGTAGGAGCGTACATAGCCGCATCAGGAGCAGTATCAAGGTCAACTACTTGTCCTGTAGCTATTCTCATTCCTATATTGTTACTGTTATATTTATTATATTTATCAGGAGCATCTCCAGGACTTTGAGCTTGTAGATTTATTTCCCCTTCTGACACAAAAGTATCCTTAAATGTTGTTTGCAGGAACATACCTGAGTTTCCTTGCCCTGAAACGTTTATTTTTCCACTACCCATATTTTTTACGACATTTTCTCCCGCACTTATAGGTTTAGGAGTAGGATTACCCGCAATAGTTCTATAATCATTAGTAGCAGTGTCCCAGTGTCTTACATTTCCTGTTTGAGTAGGGTCTTCTATTACTGCTATCCCCGCAGAACTTCCGTTTCCGTCAGCTCCACCACTACCTGTATTAGGTGTAAGAGGATTGGCAGCATTGACAGCAGCATTGGATGCAACTTCGTTATATCCTGAAACATTTATAGTACCGCTATTTGTTACGGAAGAATGCTCTGTATTTATTCCCGAAGATACTTTTATCCCGTAACTTTTTGTTCCTTCTGTTGTTATAGTTCCTGTATTTGAAACTTTTACTATAGGAGGAACACTAATATTGGCTACTGAACTCCAAACTCCCGGAGAACTTTGGAAATTAGTATGAGGTGTTTCATCTCCGGTATATGGAGAGTATATCTGTATCCCTATCGATCTGTCTCCATGAAACGCTATATTATTTGTATTTGAAAATTCATACTTATCTTCCACTGTTTTTTGAGGATAATGTTTTGACGGATCTCCCGGATTGGACCCATATTCTGATCGTACACCTTGATATTCACCGTCTTCCCTTGTAAGTATCATTCCGACTTTTCCACCTAAATATCCCAGTCTGTTTCTATATACTTCCATACTTCCGCCGGAAGCTCCATTTCTTCCATATGAACTTTGTGCTCCTGAACGCTCTATACTATAATCTATAGTACCGCCTCCAGCTATCTGTTTCCATGTTTGCCAGTTATAAATTCCTAAATCAAGTTGACTTCCATATACATCGGAATATTTTTGCCCAAGCTTAATTCCACCTATTTCATTATTAACATCTGTCGTATATTCACCTTCGTCAGTAATTGTTCCTCTATTTTCTAAAACTCTGTTTTTGTTACCTATTTCGTCATACTGTACTTCCAGCCCTACTGTTAAAGGTCCTTTCAGTTTCAGTTTAGATGCATTTATTATTTTACCGCCATTTACCGCGTTATCTAAAGTAGCTATTCTACTTCCACCTACTAAAAATGGCTGTGCATTAAAATCTCTCCAGCTCGGCTCATAGTTTACTATATCATCATAGTTTTCGGAATTTATTTCTATTTCATTATCTATAGTAAGTTGAGGAGATTTGAATATCCAAGCACCGGTATTAGGGTCACGTTCCCGACTGGACATAACATCAAAATATATTTTAAAAAGTCTCCACTGTCCTTTTGCAGCAGAATCGATAAGATTCCATGAATATCTTAAAGTAGGGTCATCAAACTGCGTTACAGTACTTGGTAATCCCATACTATGTAAATTATTTAGTATCTGACTTGTTGTAATTGTTTCTCCCATTACACTCGCCCATGTACTAGCAGGGTCATTTTTAAACTGATATCCTGCATATTCATTTAATGTATTAAATTGATAGTTACCTGGATTCGAATTATTCCATGTTATTCCATTTCTAATCTCTTCATCTACTTCCCCACAACTTTCCATATCGTTACAGTATGCTCCCAAATCTATATTAAATATATCTGCCGTAGGAAGGGCCAATGCTCCTCCTGCAGGTGCATTGAACTGTAGTCTCGGTGTGCTGATTGTAGGTAGGGCAGGAGCATTTATATTTACATTTTCAGGCGGATTTACTACTACAGGCTCTCTTGTTATCGCTTTAGGAGTTATTCCTGCTCCGACTTTCAGACTTACTACAGGTTCAGATAGTAATCCTAAATCCAGAAGTCCGTAATTATTCAAAGCCAGTCCCTGTCTATTTGTATCCAGCGACGAATCTATAGCTGTCCCTGTACCTAAATTTCTATACAGTTCTCCATTTTTGTTGGCCATATTTTGCCACCAGTTACCTCTTTTAAACGGTGCTTCATGAGGATATTTTTCGGCTTTATCTTTCAAGCCTTTATAAGTTCCTCTCCAACCGTTATAAGTATATCCTATTCCGAACTGCCATGAAGCCCATGGAGATTTTACTACATGGTCTCCTTCTTCCATTAATTTTATAAGCTCTAAATTAGCATTTCTCAATAATTTATTATTTTCATTTTTTGCTTGTCTGAATGATGACTTCATATCACTTATTGAAGTATTCAGCTCTTTTCTTGTTTTATTTATTGAATTTTGAGTATTTTGAACTTGAGAAGAATTAAGTCCGTCTGAAAATGTCAACATTCCCATTAGTAAAAAACTCAAAAGCAAACTTTTTGTATATTTTATATCTTTACATCTTTTTGCTATGGCTCTCAATTCTTTCTCCATTTTTTTCAGGTTATTGCTCATATTATTTCTCCTTTTTTCAAAGATTTATTTCAGAGTAATTTTTCTCCCTTTTTTATTTTATTTATACTATTTATATTATTCTAAGTCATGATTATTGAATTTTCCCGAAAAATTAAATATTTTTCGGGAAAATTCTTTTAAATCAAAGTTGACTAATTAAATCAAAATTTGTTAATTATAAAATCTTATTTTTTTTAAATATGATTAAATTATCCTAATCCGCATTCAGGATTATCAATACATTTATCTCCTCTACCTTTATCATTTATATTATTATGTCTTTCAGGTCTTACTATATTCGTATTTCTTCTTGGTCTAGGAATTCCTTTTCCTTTAGCAAGTGACATTGAAAGTGCACTTATTAATAATAAAGCAAATATTACTATCTTCTTCATATATCCCACCTCTCTTTCTTTTTCAAGATTTTTTTGTTTCTTATTTATAATTAGTTACTTTGATTTTAGTTTTTTCTTATTAACTTAAATTCTATTCTTCTGTTTAATGCTCTTCCCTCGTCAGTACTGTTTGTAGCCACCGGCTCTTCTTCTCCTCTTGATTCTACTCCCACTATTCTGTCAGCAGGTACCCCGAATTCGAGTAATTTAGCTTTTACACTTTCTGCCCTTCTCATTCCGAGTTTCATATTATATTCATTACTTCCTTTGGCATCTGTATGACCTACTATTGTTACTTCATAGTCATTAGCCATTATATATTCTTTCAGATTTTGTAACACAGCATAATACTGAGGTTTTACATTTGATTTATCAAAATCAAATAATAATGCTCTCTCATCCAATACAACTGTTACTTCATCAGGACCTTTTACTTTTGTTATATCTATTTCATCCAGTTCCAATGCGTTTATTCTTATAGTATTATTTCTCATCTGCTTAGTTGTCAACTTTCTTACTGCCAATGCAGGTATGGAAACTAACAATAGAAACAACATTGCGAGTATTATTGTTGTTGTTCTTGATTTTCTTTCCATGCGTCCGCCTCTCTTTCAAGTGATTTGTATTGTGTTGTAAATTCTATCTGTCCTTCATCTCTTAATTTATCCAAGTTATCAGACGGTCTTACAAATTTGTTCTCTTTTAAATATGCTTCTATATTGTCCAGTCTGTCTGTGTTGTAGTTTACCAGCTTTGCATTTGTACACGATACCATTAATGCTCCTAATCCTAATGTTATTGCTATCTTTTTCATATTCTTTTCACTTAAAACATAATCTTTGATATATAAGTAATCTTTATACATAAATTCTTTGATGTACTAATTCCAAAAAGTTGAACTTCAAGATTGAGATATACGGTATATCTATCAAATTTATCTGAATCTTTTTTAAAAACTTCTATAATACAGTAAATCAGATAAAAGATTTGTTAGACCTACTTATATTAGATTTCCTTGAACTTCCTTTTTAATTTCTTTTTTTTAAAATTTTCTATAATATAGTACATTAAATAATCAAATAAAGATTTATTAGGCTTCTTTAAGACCTTTATTTTTAAAAGCCTTTTTTCAACAAAGACTATATTCTCCTTTCCTCATTTTTTTGATTTGTTCTTTATTAATAAAATATCTTCTAAACTCCTGTTTTTTTATTTTTTGTTATTTTTCATTACTTCTTATTCCAAAAGACTAAAAATCTCTTCATAATTTTTTTAATTAATACCTTTTAAATTAGTAATCTTAAAAGTTCATCTTTATTTCAATTATTTCATTTTACTTTGTATTCCTTCAAGTCTTTCTTCCATTTTTTCCAATGCTTCAT